>JAEXBU010000105.1 GCA_023393815.1 Bacillota bacterium
TCGGTAGACCGGATTTCCTTTTTGTAGGGGTCGAAAGAGGCATCGATATGGCGGAGTGTGTTCTTCCGAGGCGAAATGGCAGGAAGGGCAGTTGCCTTACCAGCCACGGGAAACTTGTGGTAAAGAATGCGAAATACGCCCGGGATTTCCGACCGCTGGATCCGGAATGTGATTGCTACGTCTGCCGTAATTATTCCAGAGCGTACATTCGCCACCTGTTCAAGGCGAACGAGATATTGGGCTTAAGACTGGCCAGTTATCATAATTTATATTTTCTGTTGAATCTAATGGACAACATTCGCAAATCCATTGAAGAAGATCGCTTCTTCCAATATAAAGATGACTTTTACGGTAAATATGGTTATAATAGTAAGTAATCGTTAGGAGGTATGTATGGAATTAGGAGAAGGTATTTTCCCGCTGGGAGCTATCGGTGGGGGAAATTCTATGATCCCCACACTGATCTCGATCGCATTAATGATCGGTATCTTTTACTTTGGAATTATCCGCCCGAATAAGAAGAAGGAAAAAGAAGCGGTCAAAATGATGGAGAGCCTAACCGTTGGCGATGTCATTTATACCTATGGAGGTATCGTCGGCAAGATCGTGCAAGTGAAGGCCGATGTAGTTATCATCGAATCGACGGGTATGAAGACGCGCCTGGAAGTCATGAAATGGGCTGTAAAGTCCGTTTTAAAAGAGTCCGGTCACAAAGCTGAGAAAGAAGAATCTGAGGAAGAATAGGGGTATTTTATGAAATACATAAAAACATTGACGAAACGTTCGTTGCGTAAAGGGTTGGAAAAAGCCGGCTGCGGTGAATGTCAAACCTCCTGCCAGTCGGCCTGTAAGACGTCTTGCACCGTAGGCAATCAAAAGTGCGAAAATAAGGATAGATAAGGTTGTGGGATTCCCACACCTTTTTCTTTTAGAAGGGGAAACTTGTGCGAAAAATTCATCGTTTTCAAGGAAATGGAAAAAATATTTTACTGGACGTGGCGTCGGGATCCGTGCACGTAGTAGACGATATGATTTTTGAAATTGCAGCAGATATGTTGGAATTAAGCAAAGAAGAAATCGTACGAAAATACGCCGATCGCTACGACCCTTTCGCCCTGTCCGAAGGCTACGACGAGTTGGATTATTTGATCGAAGAGGGTTTACTCTATGCGGAAGATTCGCCGGTGGATCTGAGCGAGTTCAATCCGAAATGTCATATTAAGGCCATGTGCCTTCACGTTTCCCACGACTGCAATTTGCGTTGTGCCTACTGCTTTGCGTCGCAGGGGGATTTTCACGGAGAGCGCATGGTCATGGATCTTGAGACGGGTAAAAAAGCCTTAGATTTTCTCCTGGAAAACAGCGGAAGTCGTCGCAACTTAGAAGTGGATTTCTTCGGCGGCGAACCGATGATGAATTTTGACGTGGTAAAGCAATTGGTCAGCTACGGCAGGGAGAGGGAAAAAGAATATGACAAACACTTCCGTTTCACTATGACCACAAACGGTCTATTGTTAAATGACGAGAATATGGAATATCTCAACCGCGAAATGGCAAATGTGGTTCTCTCTATCGACGGCAGAAAAGAAATTAACGACGCCATGCGTCCGACGGTGAATAAAAAGGGAAGTTTCGATACGATTGTTCCAAAATTTCAAAAATTGATCGAATCTCGTGGGGACAAGGATTATTATGTTCGCGGTACGTTTACGAATCACAACCTGGACTTTTCAAAAGACGTTATGCTTTTTCACAATTTAGGTTTCGAGAAGACGTCGATGGAACCGGTCGTGACCGATCCGAACGAGGAATATGCTATTCGAGAGGAACACGTAGAGCAAATTTTAAAAGAGTACGAAAAGCTCAGTGCAGACTACCTTCGCATTCGAAAAGATGATCCGGATTTTCTTTTTTTCCATTACATGATCGACTTGTCCGGCGGTCCCTGCGCATACAAAAAGAGTATCGGATGCGGCGCAGGCAGTGAATATGTGGCCGTGACGCCAACAGGCGATATTTATCCTTGCCATCAATTTGTCGGAGAAAAAGAGTTTCTCTTGGGAAATGTGGACGACGGTATCGTAAACAAGACGTTGCAAGACCACTTCCATAAAGCCGATGTGTTCCACAAAGAGGATTGCGAGGGTTGTTGGGCGAAGTATTTTTGCAGCGGAGGGTGTCACGCTAACGCCTACCATAACAACGGAAGCATCTATAAACCGTTCGAAGTCGGTTGCAAAATGGAGCGTAAGCGTTTGGAGTGTGCCCTAAGTGTGTATGCCAACGAACAGAGTGAAGAATGAAATATTGGTCAGTAAAAAATGAACAATCCAGAGAGCCTGTCGATTATCGCTCGCTCGGTCTTCAGGAGTGGGAATTTCGCGTCTTGGTAAATCGTGGCGTCGATACAAAAGACAAGATAGTCGCATTTTTGCGACCCTCTTTGGATCACATCGGCTCTGCTATAGTGATGAAGGATATGGTGAAGGCAGGAAATATCGTCCGGAACGTAAAAGGCAAGATTCGCGTGATCGGCGATTATGATTGCGACGGCGTCATGAGTACGACAATTCTCGTGAAAGGCTTACGCGGTCTGGGTTATGACGTGGATTACCGCTTGCCTCATCGGCGTGAAGACGGCTATGGTATGCAGCCGTTCATGGCGGATGAAGCCGAGCGGGACGAGGTCGAGCTGATCATTACGTGTGACAATGGGATTGCACAGTTTCAAGCCATTGAGCGAGCGAAAGACTTGGGGATTCAACTGATCGTCATCGACCATCACCAAATCGTTCGACGGGGGGAAAACGAAGTGCTGCCCGACGCTGATGCCGTGATCAACCCCCATCAAGGATCTTGCCCCTATCCTTTTAAGGGATTATGTGGTGGCGCCCTGGCCTATTATTTTGTAAACTATTTGTATACTATTGCGGGAAAGATCGAGTCCATGGATGAAGACTTAATCGGCTTTGCGGCCCTTGCCACGGTTTGTGACGTCATGGAGTTGGTAGGAGAGAATAGGGATCTCGTTGTCTGTGGTCTGCATCAGCTGAACCAAACGGAAAATGTCGGTTTCTGTGCCCTGCGAGAAGCGGCAAAACTTAAAGGCGATATAAGTGCTTACCACTTGGGATTTATCCTCGGGCCGACGATTAATGCGGCCGGACGTTTGGATACGGCATCGGATGCGGTGGAGCTGTTTTTGACGGAAGAGGAAGCCTACGCAAAAAAGATAGCGGCTTATTTACGCGAATTAAATCAGAAGCGGCAGTCTTTAACAACCGAGGGGCTTTTGCGCCTGGAAAAACAATTAGCGAATCCGAAGGAAAGAGTTCAGCCCGTTTACATTTTGAAAGATGAAACCATCGACGAAAGTATCGCAGGGATTATTGCCGGGCGCTTAAAAGGAAAATATCATCGTCCTTGCATCGTTCTTACGGCAGGCAAGGACGGCTTAAAGGGATCGGGTCGAAGCATTGAAGCATACAATATGGTGGAAAAAATTCGAAAGAGCGAGAAATACTTGACCTCCTTCGGCGGCCATGCCATGGCATGTGGCCTAAGCCTAAAAAAAGAGCAGTTTATCGCCTTTAAATTGGATGTCATCGAAAAAAGCAATTTGGATCCGAGAGATCTTATTCCTCGTGTTCGTCTGGACGCCGTTATACCTTTGGATCAAGTCAGTTTCGATACGGTGAACCGCCTGGAGCGTTTGGAGCCTTTTGGAAATGGTAATCCGAAGCCGCTTTTCGGTGCGACCGGCGTGTATGTTTCACAGTACCGTATTTTCGGTAGAAATAGAAATGTCATAAAGTTGGAGCTTTTTTACAAGAAAACCCGTTATGACGGTATTCTCTTTATGCCCGGTGAGGATTTCACGGCTTTTGTCAACGAAGCGAAGCGGCCGGATGGGAGTTTATGCGTGGATATAGCCTATATTCCCACG
Source organism: Bacillota bacterium (assembly GCA_023393815.1). Lineage (GTDB taxonomy): Bacteria > Bacillota > Clostridia > Tissierellales > Peptoniphilaceae > Aedoeadaptatus. The sequence continues at coordinate 3,947 of JAEXBU010000105.1, forward strand.
GTGGATACTTACAACGATAAAAATACACTGCAATTTCAAATTGAAGACTTAAGGCAATCTAAAATGGTGAGAACATGATCGAACAATTGATTGAAAGAATTCTGTCATATAATCCCGAAGCGGATGTAAAGAAAGTCCGCGAAGCCTATGACTTCGCGGAGGAACATCACAAGGGGCAAAAGCGTAATTCCGGGGAGGATTACATCGTCCACCCTTATAATGTGGCGCTTATTTTGGCTGAAATGAATATGGATGTTTCGACGATTATCGCAGGTCTTCTTCACGACACCATTGAGGATACGGACGTCACCTATGAAGACGTCAAGGAACGTTTCGGCGAAGAGGTCGCAAATCTAGTAGAAGGCGTCACAAAATTAAAAATGCTTTCTTACCAAACAAAACAGGAGAAACAGGCCGAAAATATTCGCAAGATGGTGCTGGCCATGGCAAAGGATATTCGCGTGGTCATCGTCAAATTTGCCGATCGTCTGCACAATATGCGGACTTTGGAATATATGACGCCGGAAAAGAAACACGACAAGGCGCTAGAAACCATTGAAATTTATGCGCCCCTGGCGGATCGTCTGGGAATGAGCCGAGTAAAAAGTGAATTGGAAGATCTGTCTCTGCGTTATTTAGATCCGGAAAATTATTATAATCTGGTGGATATGGTTCGCCATAGACGAAGCGAGCGAGAAGCGCTCATTCAATCACTGATTGACGACATATCCAAACAACTGAAGCGTACGGGCATTGCCGCCGATATTAACGGTCGTCCGAAAAATTTCTACAGCATCTATAAAAAGATGATGAAAAAGGGCAAGACCTTCGAAGAAATTTACGATTTACAGGCGATTCGCATCTTGGTAGATGATGTGAAGGATTGCTACGGGGCCTTGGGCGTCGTGCATACCATGTACAAGCCAATCCCCGGACGATTTAAAGACTACATTTCTATGCCGAAGCAAAACAAATATCAATCTCTTCACACGACGGTGATCGACGATAACGGCGAGACTTTCGAAGTGCAAATCCGTACGTGGGAAATGCATAAGACGGCAGAATATGGGATTGCTGCCCACTGGAAGTATAAGGAAGGAGCAAAGAAGTCCACAACTTTTGACGAAAATTTGACCTGGCTCAGACAATTGCTCGAGTGGCAAAAGGATTTAAAGGATCCGAATGAGTTTATTGAGACGCTGAAAGTGGATTTTTTCGCCGATGAGGTTTTTGTCTTTACTCCGAATGGCGACGTCATCAATTTGCCGGACAATTCCACGCCTATCGATTTTGCTTATCGGGTGCACACAGCTGTAGGCAATACCTGTGTCGGTGCAAAAATTAATGGACGCATTGTTCCTTTAAATCACAAATTGAAGAATGGCGAAATCGTCGAAGTCATTACGAATAAGAATTCCGAACCTTCCTTAGACTGGCTGTCCATCGTCGCCAGTCCTCAGGCGCGCACAAAAATCAAGCAATATTTTAAGGTAAAAGACCGGGATAAAAACATTGAAAAAGGCCGTGCCATGATTGAACAGGAGGCCAAGCGCATCGGCTACAGACCGTCAGAATTTATCCGTGAGGAGTGGCTGGAAGAGATTCGTCAGCGGCTAAAGTTCGATAATTTGGACGATCTCTATGCCCAGATCGGTTACGGAAGCATGAGCGTGCGCCAAGTCACGGCAAAATTGGAAGAATACGTCAAGGAAGAAAAGCGCAAAGAGTTTGCCGAAAATATGACGGTGGACGATATTGCCGTGCAAGAAGAGAAGCCGGAGCATCATAACACAGGCGGCATCATCGTCAAAGGGATCGACAATGTGAAGGTGCGCATCGCGAAATGCTGTACGCCGGTTCCCGGGGACGAAATTGTGGGATTTATTACCATGGGCCGCGGGATCAGCATTCACCGATCCGATTGTATTAACTTAAAGAATAATATGAACGAAGAGCGGCTCATTCCCGTGCGATGGGAAATCGATGAAAAAGAAATGTATAGCGCGGAAATTGAAGTTCGTGCGGCCAGTAAGAGCAATGTGTTGGCGGATATTGCTAACCGGATTCACGACGCCAGATTGGATATTCAAAATCTATCGGCAAGAGAGGATAAAGACCACAATTTAATTATTCGAACTGTGGTTCGCATTCACCACATCGACGAATTGTCCCGACTTCTGAAGAAGTTGGAACGCATTGAAAATGTCTATGAAGCATATCGGGTAAGCGGTTAAGGAGGCACTATGCGAGCAGTAATTCAACGGGTAAAACGAGCGAAGGTGTCGGTTGCCGGAGAAGAAGTATCTTCTATCGGTGCAGGTTTGATGGTGCTTGTCGGAATTACGGACGAGGACACGCAAAAAGATATGGAATACATCGGCAACAAAATCATGGGGCTACGTGTCTTCGACGACGAGCAGGGCGTCATGAACGTGAATGTCGTCGATAGCCAAAAAGAGATTATGGTCGTCAGTCAATTTACCCTCTACGGCGACGTGCGAAAGGGTATGCGTCCCAGCTATATTCGTGCGGCGAAGGGCGATATTTCCGAGCCCATGTACGAAGCCCTTATCGCTTATATCGAATCAAAAGGACACAAGGTTCAAAAGGGGCGATTTGGTGCGGACATGGTGATCGATATGGTGGGTGACGGTCCGGTTACGATTTTAGTCGACAGCGAAAGGAGCTTTTAATGGAGGTAGAAACCCTATTAGTCGGCGGGACGACAAATTGTTATTTAGCTTACGACGAGAATAAAAACGGCTTTATTGTAGATCCCGGTGCCGAGAGTGAAAAAATATTGGCGCATATCGATCATTTAAATGTAAAGATCGAAGGGATCTTACTGACTCACGCCCACGGGGATCATATTTCCGCATTGAATAAGGTGCGGGATGCTCTGGACGTGAAAGTCTATATGCACAAAAATGAGCTGGAAAACTATTTAAGTCAATCTCCTCAATTTGTAGCTATGTTGGGCGGCGAGTTGCCCGATCGGAATCCCGACGTTTTACTAGAAGATGGAGAGGTTATCCATTTTCGTGCGGGGGATGTGCAGGTGATTTTTACGCCGGGGCACACGCCGGGCGGCACATGTTACATGTATGGTGATATTTTGTTTAGTGGGGATACTTTATTTCAGGGATCTATTGGTCGCACGGATTTTCCGGGAGGAGATACGTCGGCTATCATGAATTCCCTAGTGAAGTTGTCCAAGTTGGACGATGACTTACGCGTTTTATCTGGTCACGGACTTCCTACAACCATAGGAATGGAAAAGCGCACCAATCCCTTTATGCGGCAGGTTTTATGATCCGAATAGTAAACGGTACGGATTCGGAGTTGCACACGTTTTACGAGCTGCTTCGAATCTATTTTCCTGCATATGAGGTATCTGGTGAGTTGTTTTTAATCCTTCATGCATTGCCCGGAGGGAAACGCGTAACTTTAATGATCGGCGACAACCAATATGAACGAGTTTTCCGCAGCGGGGATGAATTTGAGCTGAAGCGTAAGATTAGCGCGTGGATTGCAAGAGATGTGGATCACCCGGATAAAGAGCCCTCTATGTGGGGAAGCTTGACCGGAACCCGCCCTATTAAATTCATCCAGAAGCACCGTCGTCGTTTAGGCGACAAAGGTGTGCATCGACTTCTTACGGAGGATTATTTGTTGAGTTCTTCTCTGGCATCCTCTCTCATGGATATTGCGGGAAGAGAGTCCGATCTTACAGACCATTTCATGGGTCGAGGCTATTCCCTCTATATTCACATTCCCTTTTGTCCCAGTCGCTGCGAGTACTGTAGTTATCCTACCATCGGAAGCGACAACAAAGAGGCGGTAAAGGTCTATGTAGATTATTTGGTTAAAGAGTTGGCCTTTGTACTTCATAAAATGGGTTGTGCACCGGAGACGATCTATATGGGAGGAGGCACGCCTACGTCGATCCCTCTGAAGGAACTGGAGCGAATTTTGGTTCTGTTAAAAGATTTTGCTCCGAAAGAATTTACTTTAGAGGCGGGAAGACCGAAGACGATTACCAAAGATTTACTGACGATGATTCGGAATTACTCTATTTCGCGTATTAGCATTAATCCGCAGACTATGGTTGATCGGACGCTTAAGGTGGTGAAAAGGCCGCACAATGCGCAAGATATACTGGATGCATACGCCCTCGTAAGAGAGTATACGGATCTCGAGGTGAACATGGATACGATCTTAGGACTTGGTGACGAGAATGTTTCCGACGTTGCCTATACTTTGGAACAACTCTCGAACTTGGATCCGGAGAATATTACAGTGCATATGCTGTCCCTAAAGAATGGGTCGAAACTTTTTGAAAAAAACAGCGTCTTTGTGAAAAACACGCGAGGGATGCAAGAGTTCGCCTTGCAATTTTTAAAAGAGAAGGGTTATCGACCTTACTATCTCTATCGGCAGAAGCGAATATTGGGCAACGGTTCGAATATTGGCTATGCTAAAGTAGGGAAAGAATGCCTCTACAATATGATCATGATGGAAGAGATCCACACCGTTATCGGCGTAGGGATGTCGGCGACGACGAAGCTCGTAAATCGCGAAGGAAAGACGTTGCGGAAGTTTTCCAATTTTCGGAATATGCGAGACTATACAGATCGTTTCGGCGAAGTGCTGCGTAAAAAAGCTATGTATTTGGGAGATATAGAATGAAATTAAAAAAACTGTTGGACGCTATTCCTATTCTCGATCGAAAAGGGGCGATCGACGAAAATCAATCGATTCAAAACATTTCCAACGATTCGCGGGAAATTGAAGAGGGTGGAATTTTTGTCGCAATGAAAGGCGTTTTGGCCGACGGTCACGAGTATATAAAAAAGGCAAAAGAAAACGGTGCCGTCTTGGCTGTGGTGGACCACTTCACAGACGATGACATTCCCCAGGTAGTTGTGGAAAATCCAAGGGCGTCTTTGGCGGACTTGGCTTGTACTTTCTACGATCATCCGTCGAAAGAAATGAAAGTATTTGGTGTAACGGCGACGAACGGGAAGACGTCGACAGCCTATATGATACGGGATATTTTCGTTCGCGCAGGTTACGAAGTGGGCGTCGTAGGTACTGTGGAAGTTCAATACAAAGACGTTTCCATTCCGTCTATTTTGACGACGCCCGAAAGCATCCATCTGCAAAAGCATCTGCGGGATATGGCGAATGCCGGCGTAGAAGTGGTTGTTATGGAAGTGTCTTCGTCCGCGCAAGAGCTGTACAGAAATCGGGGGATCGATTACGATATCGTGAGTTTCGGCAATATATCGGTCGAACATTTAGAGCAACATGGAACCTTCGAAAATTATTTTCACTTTAAAAGTCGCTTGATACGCCATGCCGATGAAGAAACCGCCGTGATTTTAAATATTGATGCACCGTTGATCGAAAAACTTGTAGGGCAAACTCACGGAGAGATTATAACGGCCGGCGTGGAAAAAGAAGCGTCCGTTGGAATTGACGCTATTGATTTGTCCAGCGGATTTGCGAAATTTCGCTATGTTGTACGCAAAGCACACAAGGGAAAAAGATGGTCCTTAGATGAAGTGAAATTACCGATTGAACTGCAGGTAGCCGGTTATCATTCTGTTCTTAACGCCATGATTGCCATTACCTATGGTTTATTGGAAGGGGTTGACGGCGCTACGATTCAAAAAGCACTTCACGATTTTTCCGGGGTCGAAAGACGTTTTGAATTGATTTATAATCAGGATTATATGATTCTGGACGATCACTTTGCGAATGAAAAGAACATCGCTGTCACATTGGAAACTTTGTGTCAAATGGATTATGAGAATTTGCATGTGCTTTATGCCATAAGAGGTGGCAGGGGTGCGGCGTTAAATCGCGACAATGCTCTTGAAATGGTGAAGTGGATGGACAAGTTGCCTTTAAAGACCTTTGTCGCTACTCGAAGCGTCGAAACCGTTACGTCAAAAGATGCGGTCTCCGAGGAAGAGCTTGCTGCATTTAATCAGGTAATGAGCGATGCGGGTTATACGGTACCTGTGGTAGACGATCTAAAAAGCGCCATCGATCAGGTTTGGGCACGTGTAGGCGAAAGAGATGTCTTTTTATTGGCCGGATGTCAAGGAATGGATCGCGGAGCCAAGTATGTGTGGGAGAAATTCGCTGAACAATCGGAAGGCGAAGAGAAAAACCGCTGGCTCGGAAAAATAAAAAATAGGATTTGCTAGGAGGCATCATGGGAGAAGCTCTGGGCTGTTTAAAACGCAGTCATTTTTGTGGGAATTTACGAGAAGAACAGAATGGTGAAACGGTAACGGTGATGGGATGGGTCCAAAAATCAAGGAATCTTGGTTCTCTTGTTTTTGCCGACCTTCGCGACTATACGGGCATCGTACAAGTCGTCTTTGACGGCGATACAGACGAAGCTATTTTTGACAAGGCGACAAAGTTACGTTCGGAATTTGTCGTTGCCGTAGTTGGTACTGTGCGTATGCGCAGTGCCGTTAACGAGCATATTCCTACGGGGAAAATCGAGGTATTGGCAAAGGAACTAAAAATTTTATCGGAATCCGACGTGCCGCCAATCTATGTTAAAGATGATGACGACGTGTCCGACGACCTCCGACTAAAATATCGGACCTTGGATTTAAGGAAACCTAGAAGCCAAGAGATTTTGCGCACTCGTTCGCGGGTATATAAGCTGACGCGAGACTTTTTCGATAGCGAAGGTTTCGTCGAAGTCGAGACGCCCATGTTGAATAAGCCGACGCCGGAGGGTGCGCGGGACTATTTAGTCCCTAGTCGGATTCACGAAGGTGAATTTTACGCCCTGCCGCAATCGCCGCAGCTAATGAAACAAATGTTGATGGTAGCCGGCTTTGATCGCTATATTCAAATTGCCCGCTGCTTTAGAGATGAAGATTTGCGTTTTAATCGTCAACCGGAATTTACACAAATCGACATGGAACTGAGTTTTGTGGAAGCGGACGATATTATCGAGATCAACGAACGCTATTTAAAAAAGCTGTTTAAAGAGATTTTGAACAAAGATCTGTCCATTCCCTTCGATCGTATGACCTATAAAGAAGCCATGGATCGCTACGGTGTGGATAAACCGGATGTGCGGTTCGGCATGGAGTTGAACGACGTATCGGATAGGGTCAAAGATTGTGGATTTAAAGTGTTTACCTCGGCAATAGAAAAGGGGGGAAGCGTGCGCGCCATTGTTGTAAAGGGGGGCGCGGATTTCTACTCTCGTAAAAAGATCGATAAGCTGGAAGCCTTTGTCAAGGACTTTAAGGCAAAAGGCTTAGCCTGGGCGAAGATTAAAGAAGACGAGATTCAATCGCCGATTTTAAAATTTGTCGGAGAAGATATGATGCGAGACCTTCTAAAGGATCTTCATGCCGAGGAGGGCGACTTAGTTCTCTTTGTCGCGGACAAAAACGATACGGTTTTTGCTGCTCTCGGGAATTTACGAAATCATATTGCCGATGAGATGGGACTTATTCCGGAAGATGTGATTGCACCTTTGTGGATTGTCGAATTCCCCTTGTTTGAGTACGACGAAGAAGAAGGCCGTTACGTCGCGAAGCACCATCCGTTTACATCGCCCATGGACGAAGACTTGGATAAATTGGAATCCGATCCCGGTTCTTGTCGAGCCAAAGCGTACGATATCGTCATTAATGGGGACGAAATGGGTGGAGGTTCTATTCGTATTCACGACAGCGACGTGCAGTCTCGTATGTTTAAAGCGTTGGGATTTACCAAAGAAGAAACGGAAGAAAAATTTGGCTTCCTCATTGAAGCATTCCGCTATGGTGCGC
>JAEXBU010000107.1 GCA_023393815.1 Bacillota bacterium
GGTAAAGACGTAGATCCCCATGGATGCCATATTGTTTTTCGGCTCGGCGGGCTTTTCGTCGAATTCTTCGATTCGGTTGGCGCTATCGATATTCACGATCCCGAAGCGCGGGGCATCTTCCCACGGCACTTGAATGACGGAGATGGTGCCGTCGGCACCCTTGGCCACGTGCTCATGTACCATCTTCATGTAATTCATTTTATAAATGTGGTCCCCGGAAAGGATCACCACATAGCGGGGATTCACGGAGTCGATGTAGTCCAGATTTTCGTAAATGGCGTTAGCCGTCCCCGTAAACCACCGGCCGCCCTCTTCCGAGGCGAAGGGCGAGAGAATTTTCATTCCCGACGGGGCATGATTATAGTCCCACGGCTCGCCGATGCCCAAGTGCTCGTTCAACTGCAGGGGTTTGTACTGGGTCAATATGGCGATGTTGGAAATGCCGGAATTGGCGGCGTTGGATAGGGCGAAATCGATGATCCGATACTTGCCCCCATAGGGCACCGCCGGCTTCGCCGTGTGTTTGGTCAACTCTTTTAATCGGGAACCCTGTCCCCCCGCCAACAAAAGAGCCAATACATCCTTTTGGTTGTCCATAGCGCCTCCTTACTTTTTTAAAAAATAACTGCCTTCGTAAGCGGATAATGTAATAGATACATACCCTTCCCCGTCTCTTATTTCTCCTCCTTTCATGTGGGTATCGAACAAACGTCGATACTTGCCTTTCACCGGCAAAGAAAGCGTCACTTCTGCCGGTGTAAAATTGCAGGCCACGAGAATTTCTTCCTCCTCGGCTATGCGGCTGAAGACGATGGAGGAGGCTTCCCTCTCTTCCGCGGCGATCCACCGAAAGCCGTCGTAGCCGTCTTTCGGATTCGAAAGGGCCTCGTGGTCATTGTAAAACGCCAAGAGCGCGGCCACATATTGTTGTAAGCTCCTGTGGCTGTCGTAGTTCAGCAAAAACCATTCCAAAGATTCGTGATCCACCCACTCTTTAAATTGGCCGAATTCCTGTCCCATAAAGAGCAACTTTTCTCCGGGTTGGGCCACCATGTAAAGGTATAAAAGCCGCAGTTGGGCAAATTTTTCCTCGTAGGCGCCGAACATTTTCCCGATCAAACTCTTTTTCCCGTGAACCACTTCGTCGTGTGAAAATGGCAAAATGTAACGTTCGTTAAAGGCATACATTATGGGAAAAGTGAGGGCGTCGTGATGGTACTTTCGGTAGACAGGATCCATTTCCATATAGGCCAGGGTGTCGTGCATCCATCCCATATTCCACTTTCGGTCGAAGCCCATGCCCCCCGCCTCCTGCGCTGCCGTAAGTCCCGGATAGTCTTCCGATTCTTCGGCGATCATAAAAAACTTCGGGTGGCGAGCCTTGATCCTGCCCACGAGCTCCCTTAAAAAATACACGCTGTCCTCCCGCACGTTGGCGGGATCTTTCGTGTCCGTGTCTCCTTCTCCAAAACCCTTGTAGAGCATGTAACTCACCGCATCCACCCGAATACCGTCCACACCCAAGCGAGCGAAATAGTCGGCGGAAGAGTAAAGAAAACTTCTGACGTGGGGCTTGGTAAAGTCGAAAGCCATCGTATCCCAAATGCGGTTTTCCGCGAAGTACGGATTGGCGGATTCGTAGGTAGGCGTGCCGTCAAAGTACCTAAGGCCGTGGGCGTCCTTGCAGAAGTGGGCGCAAGGCCAATCCAAAATCACGCCGATCCCCTTTTCATGGGCGCGGCGAATGAAATAGCGGAAGTCTTCCGGACTGCCATAACGGCCGGTGACGGAAAAAAAACCCGTAGCCTGATAGCCCCAACTGCCGTCGTAGGGATGTTCCATAATGGGAAGAAGTTCCACGTGGGAAAAGTTCATTTCCTTTACATAGTCGATGAGCTTGTGAGCCAACTCGCGATAAGTTAAAAAGTCGCCGTCTTCTGTCCGCATCCAACTGCCTAAGTGACATTCGTAAATGGCTCGCAAAGGCGGCGCCAAAATTTCTCCGGGGGCAATGGCTTCCAAGGGAATGGCCACCGAGGCCGTGCCGGGAATTTTTTCCGAGCTGAAGGCGTAGGGATCCGCCTTCCAATGGCAGCCGTCGGCGCCGTAAACTTTAAATTTGTAAAGATCCCCCTCGGGTACGCGGGCGGTAATTTGATAAAGCCCGGTCTCCTCGTCCCGCTTCATGGGCATACCTCGCCAGCCGTTGGATTTCGCGGCAAGCTCCACGCGAAGGGCCCTCGGGGCGTAGAGAGTGAAGGAAATCCCATTCTCGCGGCGATGCGGCCCGAAGAGAGCGTAGCCTTCGGCACTCTCCCCCCGGCGGTACAAATAGGCCGCCACTCGATCCGGCGCGTCGTAAGTATAATCCATTTACATCGCCTCGTACCTGCTGTTGCCTAAGAAATCCGTACTCCGCTTCACTTTCCCCTCCTCAACCAATTGATCCAAGGCGCTGATGAGGCCTTCCCGCGTAAAGGACAGCCCTCGCTTTTCCAGTTCCGGTAAGACGGCAAGGATATTGCTTGCGGTGGAAATAGGGAAAAAATCCGCCGCCGCCGCAAGAAGACGCTCCTGCCCCCGAGTCTTTACTTTCTTCAACTCGTCGAAGGAATTTTCCGTGTGAGGCGACATCGTCCGAGCCATGCGAATTCGGGCGAAAGTGGTACGACCCAAGTGCGAAGAGGAAATAAACACGTCCCCCGTTTGCAAATAGGGAAGGCGGCGAGCTTCTTCCACGCTGATGTCCGTCTCCCCCTGAATGGTGTCGATGTCTTGGGCGCGCACGGTGCGGTAGATCATCTTACAATTTAATTGAGCAGTGACCGTGTCATCCAAGAGCGTGGGCCGCTGAGTGGCCAAGATCAAAAACACTCCGTACTTGCGTCCTTCCTGCGCAATTTCCCGCAAGACAGATTTCGACGGCGAAGGAATCCCCTTCGGCGCAAACGTGTGGCTCTCGTCGGTGACTACGAAAAAGGGCGGGAAGTAATCGCCCCCGGCCGGTTGTACAAACTGGGCGTCCTTGTAGTCTCTACGCTTTTTGTAAAGACTGCGAATCAAGTAGGTGGCATACATTTGTATCAACTTTACCGAACCTTGAATTACGGCGAGCTTTCCCTGAAAAAGCGCCTCTTCTACGGGCGCCGCATCTCCCGTAAAGAGTCCTTCCCGCTCCAAGCTGTTCAGTCGCCACAAAATTCCCCTCAGAGAGGAAATATTCGTGGACTTTCCGAATTTTTCGTAACGGCTCTGAATCCGCTGCCACTTTTGCTGCTCCGCCGAAGGGGTCATGGTCATCTCCCGAATCTTTTCGATGCCCCCCGCCTCGTGACCTTCGATTAAATCCGTCAAGAGGCAGGTGAAGGTGGAGACGCTGGATTTTTTTTGAAACAGCAGATCCACCGTGCTGCTCATGGCCTCGGACAATTCCGAAACGGCGTTTAAAATCGTCTTTAAATCGCCGGCGGAGATGGCGGAAAAGTCGATGCCTACGTCCACACCGATTTGAAAGCGTCGGTGATTTTTCTCGTAGCTCTTTCCTCCTTCGGCGGGAATGGAAAAATCCATTTCGTAATGGGGATCCAAGACCACGCCGGGAATGTTTTTTTCCATCAGCTCTTCCAAAAGCACCCGCATACCGAAGGATTTTCCGCTGCCGCTTCCACCGAAAATTCCGATATGAGGGTACTGGTGCATCGCCCGAAGATCCAACACATAGGGCACGTCCGCCTGGGGCCTGCTCCTTCCCTCTTCGTAGAGATCGAAGAGGTCTTTTAATTCGTCTTCCATCGCCTCGTATAAATATTCCGTGTGGCGAATGGCGCCGAGGACGAGCCCCTCTTTCGGCGAAGTAGGCACGAGAAGGCGGCGAATTTCAGAAAAAGTGGGCCTCCGCGCGTCGGAACCCGTTAGCGGCGGGTAGGGCGTTTCGTGCAAAAAGCGTACCTTGCCCACGTAGATGGTTTCGTTGTGGATGTCGTAGCCCAGTTGCTTTAAAGAGGCCAAGACCCCGTCATCAACAAAGTCTCCCCCCACATCCATGGGAATAAAGCGATTGTAGGTTTCGGCCTCCACCACTTCCCCAAGGATCGACCCCTGCACCGGGTCTTCGATCATGATAAATTCCGCCACGCGAAAATTGTGCTCCCTGCTGCCTACGGTGACCTCTCTCGGATTGGTCAGTCCGACGACTTTTATTTGCATACTATGCTCCCCTCTACTTTTATGGGAAATTCCACTTCCCGCCTCCTTGGCCGCTTATGCGCTTTTACGCTCTTCGGTCTCTTTCCGATACGAAAAATCGTTCCATAAGGTCCCGGTCCATGGCCTCTTCCAAAATCAGTCGCACTTCTCGCCGACTCACTTTTACTTCTCTGTCCACAATGTCGATCCAATAGGGTACGCCTCGTCCATTTTTCGGCGTCAAAGTGTAGAGAAGCCGGGCGAGAAAGGGGAGGGAAGATTGTTGCTCGGCGAGCACGTCCATACCCACCACTTCCCAGTGGCGGGTGGGTCGGTAAAAAGCGCCCACTAGACCCGATTGCGTTTTCCCTCCGTCGTCATCCTCGTCGATTTCCTTCAGAACCAACATCTCCCCTACCTCCAACTTGCCCGCGAGAAATTCTCGGTCGTAAAAATCCCGACCCCGGTTCGTGCGCCGAGCGATGTCTCGGGTCTTAATATCTTTTATCGCGCCGACGAGAAGGGTGTCCGTATCTATGCAAAGGGACCGGAGCGCCTCCCACTTCTCCGGCGAGTTAATGGCATAGCGCAACAGCCCTCCGTCCATTATGAGAACCGCCACCTCTTCCTCTTCGACCAGAGCCGCAGCCGCTTCCAGTTCCACCTCGGCAAGGTAGCGGTCGTGCAGCTGTTCTGCCGTCGAGCCGTCGTCCGAGGTCAAAAGAGGCGTGTAAATTCGGCGAATGCGCCGTTCCTTTTTCTCCATACTCAAGGCCAAACCCTGGTAGAGCTCCACGTAGTGAGGATGGGCGCCCCCCTGACGGACGACGGATCCGTCCACGCCGGCGACGGCACCGACCGACCGCAGTTCCTCCGCCGACAAAGGTTCCAGAGAGGTAACCGTGCCCACCTCCGCAAGATCCTCCTTGCTCTCTTGTGTACTCTTTCGAAAGAGAGGGGCGTATTTTTTCTTTAGGGCATCGTTCAACTCGCCAACTTGGCGGTGAAAGGCCAACAAATCTTCTTGATTCAAAGCTTTAAACTCTCCTTATACACCACGTTTTTCGGTAAATTCCACTCTTCGGCCACGGCCTTCGCCGCTTTCGACGGGCTCATCCCCTCCGCCACCTTTTCCCGAAGGGCGGAGAGAATGTCCACGGTCTCTTTCTCTTCGAGTTCGGGCATAAGTACCACGACAAATTCCCCCTTTAAGGTATACGCGTCCCTATTCGTGAGAAACTCTTCGGCGGTGGTCTCGATCCGCTCCTCGTACATTTTTGAAATTTCCCGCACCAGAATCAAGGGACGGTTGCCCATGGCCTCCATCACATCTTGCGCAAATTTTTCTATGCGGTGAGGCGCCTCGTAAAAGATGACTGGAACGGGCAGATCCTTTAATTCTTCCAAGGTCTTCACCCGGGCACCGTGTTTTTGCGGCAAAAATCCCCAGAACAAATAGCGCCCCTCTTCCAAATTGGCGATAACCGACGCGCACACGTGGGCCGAAGGCCCGGGGAGCACCTCGTAGGGCCGCCCCTCTTTTAAAAGCGCCGTCAACAATACCGCCCCGGGATCGCTGACGCCCGGCATCCCCGCATCGGAAATCACCGCCACGTCCTCCCCGGCATCGAGCCGTGCCAAAACGGAGGCGACCTTTTCCGCCTCGTTAAACTTATGGTAGCTTTCCATAGGCGTGGCAATGGCGTAGTGGGTAAGAAGCGGCCGAGAGTGTCGCGTGTCTTCCGCCAAAATGACGTCCGCTTCCTTCAACACCCGAAGGGTTCTCAGAGTGATGTCTTCCAAATTTCCAATGGGCGTAGGACAAAAATACACCTTACCTGCCATAATAGCTCGCGACCTCCTCACTGTATGTCCCTTCTTCGTAAATCACAAGGGCAGGCTCCAGCGTCATAAAACACCCGCCTCCGAAAACTCCCTCAAAAAGCACACGCCGGGCGGCCTCGCCCTCCTTCCAATACACGGGACGCATGCGCTTCACCGCCACGCCCCCCGCGGACAAATCGGCCATAACCTCTTGAAAGCGAGCCACATCCACGATGCCGTAGATGCGTCCTCCGGGCTTTAATAAGCGCGCCGCCTCGTAAAACCAGCGCATACCCTTTTCTAAATGCTTCGCCGCGGCGACAGAGGCATCGGCGTTTTTCATACTTTCCCGGTAAAAAGGCGGGTTCGTAAAAATCACGTCGAAAGGAGAAAGCTCCAGCGTTCGGAAATCTCCCGTCACCGTCTCGATCGCCACGCCGTTCGCCGCCGCGCTTTTTCCAACCAAAGCCGTGGCCTCCGCGGATTTGTCCACCGCCACCACCTCGTCGGATGCTTCTGTTGCCATTAAAGCCAAATAACCGCTGCCGCAACCCAAATCCAACACGCGACCCTTGGCTGTGCCGTACGCCGCCAAAAGTACCGAATCCATACTGAAGGAAAAAACGCCCTTCTCCTGAAAAATACGCATCCCGTTTACGGGAATATAATCACTGCCCATACGCCCTCCTTCGTATCCATTATACCCGAAGAAATCACGCCCGTTAAAAGACAACCTTTTTAATTTATAAATCTCCTTTTTCCATTGCAAAAAAAGCGAGCGGAAGGGAAAATACGGATTCGATGAAACGACGCGCCTTTCGCGTTCTCGCAAAATAAGCACAATGCTCTAAATAAAAAAAGACTGAAAACGCAGTCTTCTTCTCCCTGTCGAAAAGTAAAAAAATCGGGCGTTTCCGCCCGGTCTTTTCTCTACCGCTTTTTTCTCGCCTTTCGGTTTTGAATGAAAACACCAATAACCGACACGGCAAGAAGGAGGCCGTAGACGACGATCCAAAAGGGCGTTCGAAAGCCCTCGTCCACGGCGCCATAAAGTTTTAAGGTGCCGAAGAGGATGAAAAGCCCCGCGGCAAAATAGCTCAGGGCAACTTGGGGGATCTTTTTCCCCACGCACTTTCCTACGAGGATTCCGAAGAGAGACACGAGCACCATGGAGGACACCGTCGCGAAAAAGATCACTGCCGGACGGTCGCTGTTCATGGCCAGGGTCATGGCCATGAGTTGGGTTTTATCGCCCAATTCGCCGATAAAAAAGGCCGAGGCCACGGTGATAACCGGCCCCATGGAGGAAGATTTGACCGTTTCCTCTTCTTCTCCGTCGCCGTTACTCTTTAACGCCGAAAGGCCGAAGAACAAAAATAAAATGCCCGCGATGACCTGCAAAAATGCCAGGTTGTGAAAGACGCCGGCGATGACGACGGCGGCCGCAATCGCCAGGCCGTGGTTTAAGCCGATCCCCAAACCCACCCCCGAAAGGACGGTTCGCACGGGATAGGCGGTGGCAAAGGCCAGGGCGAGAAATTGGGATTTGTCCCCCATTTCCCCGATAAACACCATGACAAAGGCTTCGATAAATTCACGCAAAATACTGTTTCCCTTCCCGAAAAGCTATCGTTTTTCTTTTTCCTTGACCAGGACACACAGAGAAATCCCCGCGTCCGGATCTATATCCTCCGAAGTGGAGAAAAAGGTCGTGCCTGTAATGTAAATTTTGTAGGCGTAAGGGCCACTTTCCCCCGTAACGGTCAAGTCTTCGGGTTCGATTTCACCCTTGGTTTCCCTTAAAATACGAACTTTCTCGCGCACGTCCTGTAAATTTACCTCCGCGGGTTCCTCGTCGCTTAAAAAGATGCGCACGCGACCGCGGCTTCGTTCCGCACGCAATTGGCCGCTTTCAGGCGGCACATTCTCTCCATAACTATCCACGAAATAGGCGCGCTCGTAACCCGAAATGTCCACGCCCTTGCCCATGTCCATGACGTAGTTCAAGTCGGTCACCGGGCCTCCGTCTTCCGGAGTAAAGCCGTAAATGCGCTCCATATCCTCGGCGGAGGAGGCCTCACGCAAGTAGGCTACGCGGGACACGTCGTGGTTGCTAGTCAGGTATTCGACGATTTCCTGGATCTCTTCCTTTTCCTTCACGGACAGATTTCCCGACGGCACCACGGTATTTCCCTTCAACATATGATTGGCGGCAAGAATGCGGTCTAGACGCCTTTTTTGGGATCGAAAGGCCACGCCGTCGGCGCCAATTGGCCCACCGAATACGGATACCAAAAGCACGGCTATTAAAGTCATGGGCAAGATCATGTGCAGCTCCCGCTTCTGGATAATAAAGTGCACCATGGCAAAGGCTACCCACAGACCCACGGCAAAGATCATGTAGCGGTTTTCCGTCAAACCGTATTGATGCACCCGCAAAAACCAGGCGTAATACATAAGTCCCATAAGGGGCAAGCCCGCCTGGGGAATCGCCTTGCGAAAGTAATAGGCGGCCGTGCGGTCGCGATTGTGATCCACCATAAAGAGCACGAAGACGCAAAGGGCCAGGGGCCATAGGATCAGGTTTACTACGCTGGTGGTGGGTAGTTGTCGAAGAAAGACGATCTTGGCCAAATACACGTACAGCAAAAGGACGTAGAGTCCTAAAAAGGGCGCTAAAATGGCGTTGAATACATTGTTTAAGATAGAGATGCCGGCTTCGTAAGGACTCTTCTCCTCTTCCGGCGTACGCAGGCGAGATAAAAAGATCGCCGCCATAAAGGGCATGAAACAGACGGTGGCGAGATAGGTCACCGTCGAGGAAAAATCCACGATCCCGAACAGAACATCCGCCCCGACGGTAATCAGGCAGAGGGCGGCAAAGAGAACGAAGGCGTACAAATAGGCCACTGCGATTTCCATGAACATGACCAGCACGTAGGCCGGAAAGCGTCGTTCGTCGTGAATTTTCCCGCCGCAAAAAACCATGATCCCCGAAGCGGAGAAAAGGAGCAGACAGGGTATGGACAGGTACAAATCCGCCCCGTCTTTTCCCGTAAAGGACAGGCGAAATCCGCTGACGATGAGAAAGAGCAACACTCCCATCCACGTACTGATTAAAATGGAATGAAAGTTTTCCTTCTCCCGCACCGTCTCTAAATACAGGTACGTGGCTGCCGTAGTAAAAAAGCCCACTACGGACAGCGCGGACAACAAGATGGGCGATGCGCCAAAGGGGCGAAGTTCGTGATTATGAAGCCACAAACACTGAAAGACCGCCGCCAAAACGGCAAAGATCATGGACAGCGGAAAGCGTTGAAAGGCGTTCTTTCCCCGCTTCAACTGATCCAAAATCACGCGTTGAATTTGCATAGCATCCTCCTTTTACATCATAGGGGCGAAGACCCGAAGCACGCGCCCCGCCGCCCGTTGGAAGTGGGTAAATTTCAAGCACATCTCCATGGTAAAGGGCGTGCATTTTGTAAGGGTATCCTGAAAATCCGCCTCCACCTTTCGAGCCATAGCCTTGTCGAAAAAGTAAGCGCCGCATTCGAAGTGCAAAAACAGGGAACGGTAGTCGCAATTGATGGTGCCCACCACGGCCTTTCGGTCATCGGAGACGAAACTTTTCGCGTGAATAAAGCCCGGCGTGTACTCGTAAATTTCCACGCCGTTGCGAATCAGTTCTTTGTAATAGCTGCGCGTTACGGCAAATACGATCTTCTTGTCGGGAATGTGGGGCGTGATGATCTTTACCTCCGTTCCCGTGTGAGCCAGGTGAATGAGATCACTCTTAGTTTCTTCGTCCAAAATCAAGTACGGTGTCATAATGTGCAAGTAATTCACCGCCTGGTTTACCATGTCGTTATACACTTCTTTTCCCACCCGGTTTTTCCCATAAGGGTCGTCGCCGAAGGGAATGACGTAGCCGCTCTTCTCGCCTTTGTACTCTTTCTCCGGCGGCATAAGGTAAGGGCGAAAGCTTTCCGAATCGTCGGTATTTACATCCCACATCCCCAAAAACAGGTTGGTAAAGCTGCGGACGCAAGAACCGTAGACCGTTACGCCCGTATCCTTCCAATGGCCGTAAAGGTCGACTAAATTGACGTACTCGTCGGCCAAGTTAATACCTCCCGTAAAGGCCACTTCGTTGTCGATCACCAAAATCTTTCGGTGGTCCCGGTGGTTTTGGTACAAGCTCAATACCGGCACAATGGGCTTAAAGACTTTCGTTTTGATCCCCCATTTTTCCATGGCCTTCGGGTAGTTAATGGGCAGCTTCGTCAAAACCGACGTGCCGTCGTACATGAGGCGCACTTCCACACCCTCTTGGGCCTTGCGCTTTAAAATGGCCAAAATGCTGTCCCACATATCCCCCTGTTGGACGATAAAATATTCCATAAAGATAAATTTCTTCGCCTTTTCCAGCTCTTCCAACATACGGCGCCAATACGCTTCTCCTAAGGGATAGTAGTCGCATTCCCCGTTTCGATAAATAGGAAAGTCTTCCTGATTCCACAAAAAGCGAGCCGTGTTGTAAAAGAGGGCATCTTCCATGCGGACTTCTTCCATGATCTCGGGATCTTGGCGGTAGTAGGCGAAATTTTTTTCCTTCGAGGTTTCAAACTTTTCCGAAAACCAGCGGCGAAAAATATCCCGCTTACTCAAAATATAGAGAAAGGAACCGAAAACGGGCAAGGCGACCATGGTAAAGAGAAAGGCAACCTTATACACCGGGTCGTTCCGCTTGTCGTTGACAATGTGCAGACCCACGACCAAGTCCAGAACGAAAAAGGCCGATTGCAGAAGATCCTTGTGTTCCGATAAAAAGCGTCCTACGGCATAAATCAAAGCAAACTGCAGAAAAAATAAAAAACCGTAAAGAACCAAAGTCGTCAGCACTCCGGGCAGAGAATTTTTTATTCGAAATCTGTCTTTAAAATTCACAATCTCTCTCATTCCGCTTCTTTCGCTTACTCCCTTTCTAAACGTGTTTTTCTATAAATTTATTATAACACGCCTCGAATGTGCATTCTACATAGGCAAAACCGGACGCCTTCCGCAAATTCTTTTCGCTTTCTCGGCGACAGAATTTCTTTTTCCCATCATAAAAATCTTCTCCGCTGCGGCTTTTTCTTTCGCCGCAGGAGAAGATCCCTTGCCCGGTTCTTTTCTTTTCAAAACAAAAGGAACAAATCCCGCCGCCGAAGCGAGCGGAAGAACGGGGACGAATCTATTCCCGATTTTCCATCCTTCCCCAATAGAGATAGTTCCTCTCCCCTTCCTTTTCCACAAAGGACAGGTACCCGTCCCGACTGAATGAGAATGCATTCCGGTTTTCTTCCTTTAGAGAAATTCTCTCCCCCTTCCTCTCGCCAAGATCCACAAAATCGATACTGAAATCCTCGTGAATAAAGATTCTTCCGTCCTTTAAAATCCTCGTTTCCCGAATGAAGTTGGAATGTTCGTAATCCGGCAGTACGTAGGGCTTATATCCCCTGTCTTCCTTTTTATAGAGGATACACCGATCTTCTTCCACATCCCCCATCGGCTGAAAGGCTCTCAGGTTGATAATCAGATCCCGATTTCCCGCGAGATAAGCGG
>JAEXBU010000039.1 GCA_023393815.1 Bacillota bacterium
TACCATGACCGATAAGGCGAAACAATATATCCTACGAAAGAACCGTGATTTACGACTGAAGCATTGGATATTTCCCAAGTAAAGCGATATAATAGACCCATTAGTTATAAAGGAGGTCATTATGGAGAAAAGAAAGTTTAAACGTATTCTCGTCGCCAACCGCGGCGAAATCGCCATTCGTATTTTCCGAGCTTGTCGCGAACTCGGTATACGTTCTGTTGCTATATATTCTAAAGAAGACAGCCTCTCCCTGTTCCGGACCAAGGCCGATGAATCTTACGAAATCGGTAAAGGCAAAAACCCGGTCGATGCCTATTTGGACATCGACGAAATCATTCAATTGGCTAAAAACAAAGGGGTGGATGCCATTCACCCTGGCTATGGATTTTTAGCGGAAAATCCGGATTTTGCCCAAAAGTGTGAAGAAGCCGGCATCGTCTTTATCGGTCCGAAAGCGGAAACCATGCGCCAATTAGGGGACAAAATCTCCTCGAAAATCATCGCCCAAAAAGCGGGCGTACAGACCATCCCCGGCGTGGACGACGCCATTCACTCCGATGCAGAAGCTTTGGAATTTGCCGAAAAAGCCGGTTACCCGGTCATGATTAAAGCGGCAGCCGGCGGCGGAGGTCGTGGCATGCGCGTAGTCCGCAGCAAAGAAGAACTCCTGGATCAATTCCACTCCGCCAAGAGCGAAGCGAAAAAAGCGTTTGGCAACGACTCCATGTTTATTGAAAAATATCTGGATCGGCCGAAACACATCGAAGTACAAGTTCTAGGCGACGTCTACGGCAATGTGGTTCACCTTTTCGAGCGGGACTGCTCCATTCAACGACGCCACCAAAAGGTTATCGAATTTACCCCGGCCTTTTCCATTCCCGATACGTTGCGCGAAGCCATTTGGGCCGATGCCTTAAAAATTACGAAAAACTTAGGCTATCGTTCGGCGGGCACGGTGGAATTTCTCGTAGACAGCGCAGGAAATCACTACTTTATCGAGGTAAATCCTCGGATTCAAGTGGAACATACGGTTACAGAAATGGTAACGGGCATCGACATCATCCAAGCCCAAATCCAAATCGCCCAAGGCTATGCCCTATCCGACGCCCCCATCGACATTCCGTCGCAAGATGCCATTGAACGCCGCGGCTACTCAATTCAATGCCGCGTCACCACCGAAGATCCCTTAAACCACTTTGCGCCAGACACGGGGCAAATCACTCTCTACCGCTCCTCCTCCGGTTTCGGCGTGCGTCTGGACGGCGGCAACGGCTTCCAAGGTGCCGTCATCAGTCCTTACTACGACTCCCTCCTGGTCAAGGTCATTACCCAAGGCCGCACCTGGAACGATACGGTAAATAAGGCCATTCGTTCTCTGCGCGAATTAAAAGTCGGCGGCGTTAAGACCAATATCGGCTTCCTGCTTAACGTCTTGAATACGAAAGAATTTAGAGAAGGTAGCTGCGATACGGGATTTATTGCCGAACACCCGGAACTTTTCGACATCACCACGTCCACGGATAAAGAACTTCGCGTGATGGAACATATCGGCAATATTGTTGTCAACGAAAATTCCGATGCGAAACGATCCTTCGACGTACCCGTCGTTCCCGCCTTTAAGGAAGAAAGTTACAAGGGCTCTAAGCAAATCTTCGACGAACTGGGCGCAAAGAAACTTTCCCAATGGATTTTGGATCAAGATCGCCTGCTCTTAACGGACACCACCATGCGCGACGCCCACCAATCTTTAATGGCTACCCGCATGCGTACTATCGACATGCTGAAAGTCGCCAAGGCCATGAATTACAATGTTCGAGAAATATTCAGCATGGAAATGTGGGGCGGGGCCACCTTCGACGTCGCCTATCGCTTCCTTCACGAAGATCCCTGGGAACGGTTGGATCTTTTGAGAGAAGCCATGCCCAATCTTTTAATGCAAATGTTGGTTCGCGGCAACAATACCGTCGGCTACAAAAATTACCCGGACAACGTGGTCAAAAAATTCATTAAAGAATCCGCAGAAGGCGGCATCGACTTGTTCCGTATCTTCGACTCTTTGAACTGGATCGAAGGTATGCGTCTCGCCATCGAAGAAACCATCTCCAACGGCAAAATCGCCGAAGGAACGATGTGCTACACCGGCGACATCTTAGACGAAAGCCGAGATAAGTACAGCTTGGAATACTACGTAAATCTGGCAAAGCAATTGGAAGACGCGGGTTGCCACATCATCGGCATTAAGGATATGAGCGGTCTATTGAAACCCTACGCCGCCGGCAAATTGGTGCGCGCACTGAAAAACGAAGTATCCGTCCCCATTCACCTCCACACCCACGACACCACCGGAAATGGCGTGGCCACCGTCCTTATGGCGGCCGAAGCCGGCGTAGACATCGCCGATACAGCCATTAACTCCATGAGCGGACTCACCTCGCAACCGGCGCTGAACTCTGTTGTGGCTGCCCTGGAAAACACATCCCGGAGCACGGGCATCGACCTCGACGCCATCGATCGCATTTCTGCCTACTGGGCAGCCGTCCGCCCCGTTTACGAACAATTCGAATCGGATCTGAAGAGCGGGACCACGGAAATTTACAAATACGAAATTCCTGGCGGTCAATACTCCAACTTGAAACCCCAAGTAGAAAGCTTCGGCCTAGGTCATAAGTTCCGCGAAGTTAAGGAAATGTACAAAGACGTCAACCAAATGGTCGGCGACATTATTAAGGTAACCCCTTCCTCGAAAATGGTTGGCGATATGTCCATCTTCATGGTTCAAAACGAATTGACGCCGGAAAATATTTACGAAAAAGGCGCCAATTTAGACTACCCGGACTCCGTAGTCACGTATTTCAAGGGCATGATGGGGCAACCTTACGGCGGCTTCCCTGAAAAATTGCAAAAGATCGTCTTAAAAGATGAAAAACCCATTACCGTTCGCCCGGGTCTCTTGTTGGATCCAGAAGATTACGAAGCGGACAAGGCCCACTTAAAAGATATTATGGGGCACGAACCTACAGAACGCGACGTCACCAGCTACTCCCTCTATCCCAAGGTATTTGACGAATACGCCAAAAACTTCAGCAAGTACGACCAACTGTGGCGCATGGGTTCGGACATTTTCTTCCACGGCCTACAAGAAGGCGAAACCGCCGAAGTAGCTGTCGGCGAAGGAAAGACCATGATCGTCACCCTGGTGGAAATCGGCAAGCTGAAAGAAGACGGCACGCGCCAAGTGACTTTCGAAATCAACGGCTCCCGCCGTAGTGTAGATATTACGGACAACACTCGTCCCATGCCTTCTACCGGAGGTAGCACCACCTTGATGGCGGACGGAAACAATCCGCTGGAAGTGGGCGCCTCCATCCCCGGCACCGTAGCCAAGATCAACGTAGCGGTCGGCGATGAAGTGAAAGAATCGCAACCTCTTTTGGTCTTAGAGGCCATGAAAATGGAAACGAACATCATTTCTCCCGCAAGCGGCATCGTAGATCACATTTACGTCAAAGAAGGCGACAGTGTCGAAAGCGGCCAATTAGTTCTCGAGTTAAAGGATAAAGCATAAATCATTTGCAAAATAGATAAGCCTCCCGACACGGAGGAGGCTCTCATTAAAAAAACAGCGACGCCAATTTCCTCGGCATCGCTGTTTTTTCATGGAATTAATGCTCTTCTTTCTTCGGCCCTTGAAAGTAAAAGGTACTGCCTACCCCGAGTTTCGATTTGACGCCGTAGGCGAAGCCGTGAAGATCCAAAATATTTTTGCAAATAAACAATCCCAGACCCGTACCCACCACTTGGCGCTCGTGGTTGTCGCGACCGCGGTAGAACCGCTCCCAAATCTTTTTCTCGTCCTCCTCCGACATACCGCGACCGTAATCGCGTACACAATAGGTCAAGATATCTTTGTGCTCGACGATGTATACGTCGATTCGCTTTTTGTCCGTGGAATAATTCACTGCGTTGGTAATGAAGTTATAGATCACCTGGCGTATTTTGTTTTCGTCACAAACCAACGTGCCCTTTCCGTGTATGGCGAAAACGTAGCCTGTCCGTTCAAAATTTTTAAAGCGGTTCAATACCTCTTCCGTCAACCCTCGTAAATCTACGGGCTGAAGGTCCAACTCTCCTAAGCCCGATTCCACGCGGGACAAATCCAGCAGGTCGTTGACGAAGTGGGTTAAGTAGTCCGCCTCTTCAATAATGGTCTGCACGTGCTTGTCTCGAAGTTCTTTTTTATCTCCGGATATGTCCCGAATCATTTCCCCATAAGACTTAATCACCGTTAACGGCGTCTTAAAGTCGTGGCTGACGTTGGCGATTAAATCTTTGCGCATTTCCAAAGCGTCGGTCAACTCCCCAGTGGCGTAGTTCAAGGTGTGCGCTAAGTCGTTGATTTCCGTATAATCCTGTTCCTTAAACTGCACGTCGTAATTGCCTTGCCCCAGCGCTCGAGCGGTCTTTGCCATATCCGACAAAGGGCGGGCCAGGCGGGAACTCAAGTAGAGAGAAAGGATAAATGCGAGCAAGAGGGAAATAATACTCACGATAATTAGTTGATTCTTCAGTATTTCCACCGTAGAATCCACGGGATCCACATTCGTGGAAACGGCGAGAAAGTATTTTTCGCCCGCCTCTTCTCCCAAATAGGAAACATACAAAATCGACGAAGAGTCCTTATTTTTGTAATCGGCCACGTAGGTTTCCTCGGTCTTATCGCTTCGAAGGAGCGGCTGAAAATACGTAAAAAAGTCATCTCCTGAAATCATGGGTTGGTAAATATAGTCTAGGGGATTTAACGGAAAGACCAGCCCGCCTTTTTCGTTATACACCTGCAAACTCAGGTTTTTCTCAAAGCTATAACGGAGCAAACTGTCTTCGAAGTCCTCCTTTCCGAACTCCCGAGTCACGGCGCGACCCACTTTTTCCGTGTCGCGAATTTTCATGGATTCGTAAAAGGAATTAATAAAGACGATTTGAAGCAGCCACAATAAAATCAAGATAAAAAGGGCCATACCAGAAAAGTACAGCCAAAATTTTACCCGAATGCTTCTTTGATCCACAATACGATCGCGTTTCACGACGTACTCCGCTCGCCGACAAATTTGTATCCTACACCTCGAACAGTCACGATGTAATGACGATACGGTTCGATGCTGTTTCTGAGCATTTTAATGTGGGTGTCTACCGTGCGGTCGTCACCATAAAAATCGTAGCCCCAAACTTTATTTAACAATTTTTCGCGGCTCAAGGCGATATTTTCGTTTTCGGCAATAAAGACCAAAAGGTCGAACTCTTTCGGCGTCATCTCCACAGGCTTGCCGTCCACATACACTTCCCTACCGTCCAAGTCGATAGAAAGCCCCTCAAAGTCCAGCACATGATTATCCTTGACACTGCTGTTTCGCTTGGCGATCACCGACAGGCGCGCCATAAGCTCTTTCGGCGAAAAAGGCTTGACCACGTAGTCGTCAATGCCGATTTCGAAACCGTAGAGTTTATCGTACTCTTCTCCCCTAGCACTGAGCATGAGGACGGGTATATCTTTTTCTTTTTTTATCTCTTTATAGGCGCTAAAACCGTCGAGACGCGGCATCATTACATCCATCACGATGACATCAAAATCCTCGTGCTTACAAATATCTACCGCTTCCATACCGTCCACCGCTTCGGTGACATCATAGCCTTCAAATTCTGCATAGGTTCGTATGACTTCCCGGATCTTGGCTTCGTCGTCCACTACTAATAACTTATACATAGGCACCCCCTTCTTACGGTACCTATTATACTATAGATCTTGTGTGAAATTATCATGTGGATTGGATTCCCTTTTTCGGAAAACACAAACGGAAAGTACTTCCGTGGTGAAGCTGCGATTTCACGTCGATGGTTCCCTTCAGACTTTCCACATTATG
>JAEXBU010000046.1 GCA_023393815.1 Bacillota bacterium
GAGCAGTACCGGCTCGTCATTCAACGCGTCCTGATGATTTACCTCGTCCTTTGACGCGATGAGCGGTTCAAAAACTTTATAGCCCAAAGCGCCGATGACCAGCCGCGCATAAGAGATAAATTCTTCCATCTCGCTTTCTTTTTCTTCCGTCAAATTTCCGTGTGTGGGATCGTTGCCATTCATCACTTCATAGCGTTCTGCCTTAATGGCCATGTTGCGGAAGCGATTTTCAAGGTAGCTGATCTCCGTCGCCCCAAAGGAATTATTGGAAGTCGTCAGGGCAACCGCCTCCATCCACCAGTCTTTGTTGCTATTGCGTTTATGCTCTTCCCAGCGATTCAAGATGCCTTGTCCATTTTTGCGGATTCCGGCCTGGCCAATGTATACAATCGGATTGCTCGTTTCATTAGATGTGCCAAAGAGCAAATAGACCCCCGTTTGCTGTAAGTAGGAGATATTCTTCGCTTTTTCCAGCATGGTGCGTGGGATTTTGTAGGCAACACCCGTCCAGTTTGCCAGCGTGCATTTGATACGGCCGTTCGGATCGCCGTCCATTAAAAAAAGATTGATTGATTTTCCTGTCATAGTATTACTCCCCATCTTCATTGGAAACGCCGGTTTCTCGTTTAAGTCCCTCTTTCTTTTTATCGAAATGTAAAAATCTCCATTTTCATTATAGCCGACGCATTTTTCAAAATAAATGGTTCGTTTGTTAAAAAGACGAAGAAACAAGAACATGGCTGGAAGCGATTCTAAGCAGACCTTGCAGACGGCAATCGATTCTCAAGTGTGAACCACTCTCCTCCGGCCATATGGGCAACGAGAGATCCATAGCGAAATCTCACAATAGAAAGCATTGTCTTACAAAGTTTAAGGGCGAGGATTTGAAATAACAGGTTCTTATGACCGCGAGATCTAAGCGTGATTTACACTTTGTCTCCACACAGATGTAGAAAAACAGAGGCTACGATTTGTCAAAATCTTGGAATGCATCCAACTGCCGCAAAACGAATGCTTGGCCACAGGCCTTTTCAGGTTACAACCCCTTCTATAGGGGCTCCATTTCCGAAATGGGGACCTTGGGATTCGAATCATCGAGATTTGATCGTGCAACGATTGTGCAACCTCTTGCTATTTTTTGATCGTCGTGTTATAATACCTTCAGTTGAGGAGGGCGCTATGTACGTTGCAGATACTTTTTCGTCCTTCGTCTCCATTGCGGGGGTGTAGCTCACTTGGGAGAGCGCTTGAATGGCATTCAAGAGGTAAGGAGTTCGATCCTCCTCATCTCCACCAAAGTCGCCTGTGGGCGACTTTTTTTATGATCTTTTTTACGAATCTTTGATAAGAAGTAACCCGCTGTTCATAAGTGGGCGGCTCCATCTGTTATAATGCTTATAGAAAGGATGTGAACCATGGGCCAATCCATTGTTATTTTCGATTCGGGCCTCGGCGGCATTACGGCGCTGATCGAAGCGATCCGCGCTATGCCTTCTGAAAATTTTATCTACTACGGCGATACGGCCCACGTCCCCTACGGCCCAAAGGATGCCGAAGCTATACGCGGCTATTTGGATTGTATGATGGCATCCACAAGTGTCTACGACCCGAAAGCGGTGCTTCTCGCCTGCAATACGGCGACGGTCACATCTGCCGATTACTTAAGAAAGAACTATTCCTTTCCCATCGTTGGGATGGAACCTGCCGTCAAGCCGGCCATTGAAGGGGATGTAGATCACAAGCGTATCTTGGTTCTGTCCACGGAAGGCACGGGGCGGAGTATGCGCTTACGACGACTGGTGGAACGTTTTGACGACGAGCGCCTGGTGGATATACTGCCTCTGCCGAATTTGGTCGATTTTGCCGAGCGCCTGGAATTTGATACCGACGCCGTACGCTTTGATCTGGAAACGATTCTCGCCTCTTACCCCTTAAAGGAATACGGCGCCCTAGTTTTGGGCTGTACCCACTTTATCTGGTACCGTCCCTTGTTTCGCGAGCTTCTTCCCAATCACGTGAAAATTCTCGACGGAAATGCCGCCACTGTGCGCCAGCTGATGCGAAAGTTAGACGAAAATATTCAACGGAAAGGAGAGGGGTCCCTGCATATGGCTTTTACCGGCAAAGTAAACAATGACACCGCAGATTTTTTGCACCGTGTCTTGCCCATGGACTTCGACTTTGTTTCCCTCGGTGCGCACCATGACTAATCTCCCGTTTCACCCGGCAGACGACCTGGTTCTTATTCCCGCCTACGAGCCCGACGACAGTTTAATTTCCTTTGTCCGCGCCCTGTTAAAAGAACATCTTCCAGTTCTCGTCGTCGACGATGGAAGTGGCGAAAACTTTTCCTCCGTTTTCGCTCGCCTGCCCGAAGGGGTCACCTTTCTCTCCTACGAAACCAATAGGGGCAAGGGCTACGCCATGAAATATGCCTTATCTGCCGTTGCAGACCGTATGCCTTGGGTAAAATTTGTGGTCACTGCCGATGCAGACGGCCAGCACAGTCCGAAAGATACTTTAAATATTCTTCGCGCCGCGCACGAAAATCCCGATGCCCTCATTTTGGGCGTGCGCGATTTTCCCGAACATACACCCCTTCGCTCGCGTATAGGTAATCGCTTGACGGCGAAACTCTTCGGCCTTTTGACCCATGTGAAAAACTTGGAGGACACGCAAACCGGACTCCGGGCCTTTAGTACCCGCCATTTGGACTTGCTCCTTTCCATCCCAGGCGAACGCTACGAGTATGAAATGCGCCAGCTGATGGATTGGTCCAAAAGCGCATTTCCTCTCGTTCAGGTGCCCATTGAAACGATTTACAGAGACAAGGAAAATTCCACCTCACACTACGACACCTTGAAGGATTCCGCCCGCATTTTCCGCAGCCTTTTAGACAACGGAGAAGCCGTCCTTTTCACCCTAAGCGGCATCCTTAGTTTTACCATCGACTTTTTGCTGTTCAATTTTTTTTATTACCTGACCCGCCCCCTTCACATGGCCTATGCCTTGGCCATTCCCAATGTGGCGGCCAGGCTTTTAAGCGCTTTATTGAATTTTTATCTGAACCGCAACTACGTCTTCGAGTCCAAAGACCCCTTGAGAAAAGACATCCTCCAATACGGGGGCTTGGTGATCCTTCTCCTCACCGCCAACAGCTTGCTTTTAAGCTTCTACGGCAATATACTCGGTCTGCAAGCTACTTTCGCAAAGCTTTGCGTAGAGCTTACTGTCTTTGCCATCAGCTACCTGGTTCAACATTTTTACATCTTCGCCAACAGAAAATAAAAGCATTCGACTACGCGTCGGATGCTTTTTCTATTATAATTGGAGTATTCCATAGAAAGGGCCGATACATATGGATCGCCACCTAAAAACAACTGCTTTTACAACCCGAGACGCCTCGCCTATGCCTTGTTCTGCTCGAGAATTGAACCGCAAGCCGGATCTTTCTTTGGCGGATATACGACGCAAGGAGATTTACCGCTACTTGCGTCTGGAAGATCACGCGCCCGATGCCGCCACCAAAGACGATGTGGAGCGCAATTTGTTGCGCCTTATTGAAAAAATTTCTCTTCGCCTAATTGCTTCCATTCGCCCGATCCTGCGGACGGACGACCAACTCTGTTTCGGCGATTTCTCGACCCAAAGTGTCATGCTGAGAAAAAATATGAAAACCTCTGACTATGCCGTCTTGTTTGCCATGACGCTCGGCGCCGACGTGGATCGCCTTATCAGCCGTCTCCTTATTACCTCGAAAGCCGACGCCTTTATCACCGATGCCTGTGCTACCGAGTGTTTGGAGAGTTATGCCAACCGCTATGCAGCGCAAATTGCCGCCGATGCAGGAAACCGCGGGTTTTCAACGCACCCTCGCTTTTCGCCGGGATTTGCCGATTTCGGCTTGGAGCACCAATGGCCTTTGATCCGTACACTTCAAGCAGATAAAAAAATACACATCGCCCTCACCGACGGAAATATGCTCGTCCCTACGAAAACAATCACCGCCCTTATTGGCCTGGATGGGAGGAATAGATGACCGCTCTATTAGATAAACTGAAAAAAGATCGCCTTTACTACGACGGTGCCTGCGGCACCTACTTACAATCCACGGGTTTCGAAGTCGGTTCCCTGCCGGAAATGGTAAATATCGACGCCCCGGAAATAATCATAGATATGCACCGCGCCTATTTAAAGAGCGGCGCAGACATTCTCCTTGCGAACACATTCGGCGCCAATCGCTTTAAATTCAAAGACGCCCCCGTTTCTGTGGACACAGCTATCTCGTCCGCCGTAGCTCACGCAAAACAATCCGTGCGTCTGGAAGGGCACGGCTATGTATCTTTGGACGTGGGACCTCTTGGAAAAATTTTGGCTCCTTTGGGAGATGTATCCTTTGAGGAAGCCTACGCCTGTTTCGAAGAAATCGTCCGCGCAGGCGTCCGCGCGGGAGTGGATCTTATTACCATCGAAACTATGTCCGATACCTACGAAATCAAAGCGGCTCTCCTAGCCGCCAAGGAACATTCCGATCTTCCCGTCTTCGTCACCGCCGCTTTCCAAGAAGACGGACGTCTGTTGACCGGCTGCGATATAGACGCTTTTGTGGAAATGACCACCGCCCTCGGAGCCGATGCTATCGGCATGAACTGTAGTTTCGGTCCGGCGCAATCTCTTCCCCTCATGGAAAAAATGGCCTCTATTTCCACCCTTCCATTAATCGCAAGCCCTAATGCGGGCCTTCCCACCATAAAAAATGGTACGACCGTCTACGACATCGATGCCGATGCCTTTTCCGATTCCATGGTTTCCTTCGCGGAGTTCGGCGTGGCCATTCTGGGTGGTTGCTGCGGCACGCTTCCGGCCTACATCGAAAAAACTGTAAAAAAGACGAGGTCCATTCCTCGTCGCATACCGAAAACCCCAACGCGCTCGGCTGTCTCCTCCTACACCCACGTCGTGGATTTCGATAAAACGTCGGTGATGATCGGCGAACGCCTGAACCCTACGGGAAAAAAATACCTGCAGCAGGCTCTAAAGGATCACCACACTTCGGCGGTACTCGCCCTCTCCTTGGAGGAAGAAGAAGACGGTGCCCACATTCTGGACGTAAACGTAGGCGTGCCTGGTTTAGACGAGGTCGCGCTCCTTCCGGAAATCGTCCGCTGTATTCAAGGCGTCACCGATCTGCCTCTTTCCATCGACACCGGCAACCCCCAAGCCATGGAAGCGGCCGCCCGCATCTACAACGGGCGGCCTTTGCTCAATTCCGTAAGCGGAAAGCGATCTTCCATGGACGCGGTCTTTCCCATCGCACAAAAATACGGCGGCCTCTGTGTGGCTCTCTTGTTGGATGATGGAGGTATTCCGAAAACCGCGGACGCGCGCATGAAAATCGTCGATAAAATCCTCGCCGAGGGGGCGCGTTACGGCCTCGCCCCAGAGGATTTTCTCTTCGATCCTTTGGCCATGACCGTCTCCGGCCAAAAAGACAGCGCTATCGTCGCATTGGAAACCTTGCGTCGACTCCATGAGCGGGGTCTGCACTCTACCGTCGGCGTATCCAACATTTCCTTCGGCCTTCCCGACAGGGAACTCCTTAACAGCAGCTTCTATGCTATGTGCTTGGCCGCGGGACTCAGCGCCGGCATCGTCGATCCCTCTTCCCCTCTCATACAAAAAACCTACAAATCTTCCATGGCTCTATTGGGCGCGGATCCGGATTGTTCTCATTTTATCGCATCCTCGACGGAAGAAACGGTAGAAAAAGTCTCTCCACCACAAGCCAAAGACCGCGACTTATCCTACGCCATCGAAAAAGGCTTGTCGAAGGACGCCGAAGGTATGGCGCGACACCTGTTGAAAGATCACCGCCCCGTCGACATAATTAACCGTTATCTGGTTCCCTCCTTGGATAAAGTGGGGCGCGGTTTTGAAGCAAAAACATTGTTTTTACCCCAGCTGCTTCGCTCCGCCGATGCCGCTGCCGCGGCCTTTACGGTAATTCGCGCACAAATGAGCAAGGAGGGGCACGCGGCCGAAAATAAGGGGCGCATCCTCCTGGCCACCGTAAAAGGCGACATTCACGACATCGGAAAGAATATCGTCAAGGCCCTCTTGGAAAACTACGGCTTCGATGTTTACGATCTGGGAAAAGACGTCTCTCCCGAGCGCATCGCAAGCATCACAAAAGAACAATCCATCCCCCTGGTCGGCCTCTCCGCTCTTATGACCACGACCGTGCCCTTTATGGAAGAGACCATTCGCCTTCTTCGAATCGACTCTCCCAATACGAAAGTGATGGTGGGCGGCGCCGTCTTGACAGAGGACTACGCCGAATCCATCGGCGCATACTACTGTAAAGATGCGATGGCCTCGGTACGGTATGCGGAACATTTTTTTAACAAAAGCGCCTTGTAAGGTATTCAAAAAGCGAGCATACGCTCGCTTTTTTCGTCTAGTTATTTTTTAAAAATCGCTCCGGATGCTTACTTAAAACGGCATCTTCGATTTCTACGATGCGGTATTCCACCACATCTGCTAAGGTCAGGGGATCTTGTTCAAAATTCGACAGGAGACTGTCCAAATGGGTCCCTTTCCCCAAGCCGATCACCCCGTGGGCCTTATCTCCAAAGAGAAGGATATCGCCCCTGTCCATACCTTCCCGAATAAAGGCATCGAATTTGTCTTTTAATTCTTTGTTTTCGTCCGCGTAAAGGGAAAAATGAAAGGTTTTAAACTTTCCTTCAATAAGATAGTACTTCATCACGCCTCCTTTATCACTGTGATTTTTCCGTCTTTCAAACCGCTACTTGCTCCGTTTCTTTCCATCGCACGAATTGCTTCCTCCGTAATCCTCTCTCCGTAGGTAACGATAGGAATCCCCGGCGGATAAGGCGTCACGTTTTCCGCCGCCACGCGACCCGACGCCTCTTTAAGAGCTACGGTTTCCGTCGCTTTAAAAAAAGCTTCCCGCGGCGAATACACCGCGTCCATTTTCGGATAGAACGCCTTGGGAAGAGGTACTTTCTCTTCCCTTTCGGGGAGGGAATCTATGGCCGCAATCAATCGATCGACGTCCTCTTCCGTGTTTTCGGGAGATAAAATGGCGAGGGCGTAATAGGCGTCTCCCATTTCCAAATAGACTCCTTCCTCCGCCAAGGCGCGAACCGCTTCGTCTCCCCGATAGCCCTTCACGTGGAACAACAGTTTCATGGGATCGACGGCCACCACATACCCTCCGCGATCGCCCGAAAACTGTACCTGCGGCAAACGCTCGATGATCTTTGCACGCATGGCAATCAATCGATCCCATGGAAATGTTTCTCCCCGCGCCACGGCATACTCCGTGCTCAACATAATTAGGTACGACGGCGAGGTGGAGAGGAAAAGCCGCATCCCTTTCAAAAGTTTTCCCTCATCTACATTTCCGTTCCTATGCACTAAGGCCGCCCCGGTCAATGCCGCCATGGTCTTGTGCAGGGATTGTACCGTAATGTCGGCCCACCGAACGGCGCTGTATTCTTTCAGCGGCGTAAAAGCCAAGTGGGCGCCGTGGGCTTCGTCTACGATTAGCATTTTTCCGCGTTCGCGGACGATGTTCGCGATGTTTTTTAATGCCAAAATCCCGCCGAAGTAATCGGGACTTGTCAGAAAAACAGCGGCAATGGACGGATCTTCGTCCAAGGCCCTCGCCACGTCCGCCGGATCGACACCTGAAAATAAACCCGTCGACTCGTCTACTTTTGCCGGCAAATAGCGCAAGCGAAGATCCAATTCCACCGCCCCGTGAAAGAGCGAAAGGTGGGAATTTCGCTGAACCAACACCGTATCCCCCGGATTTGCCGCCAGATACAAGGCGAGTTTTATCCCGGCGGTGGAGCCGGCAGGGATGACGACGCTTTTTTTTACTCCGTAGGCACGGGCGATTTCCTCTTGGGTATCGGCAATTACCTCTTTCGGATTCAACAGATTGTCGGCTCCGATAATTTCCGTCCAATCGTCCGCAAAATCGAAGTCGAAATCCACGCGCCCCTTGTGCCCCGGCATGGCAAAATTTACCCCACCGCGAAAGGTCTTGATCCGCTCGTACAGGTGTCGCTTCATCAATGGCCGCTCCGCTTCAGCCGCGCATTTTTTTGCGCTTCCGTCATGTGGTTGTAGACTGCCCGCAACTTTTCGAGCATCGCTTCTTTTTCCGAAAAACGACCGCTCACCGGCGCCGTGTTGTACACGTGCATACCG
>JAEXBU010000086.1 GCA_023393815.1 Bacillota bacterium
GCGAAAAGGTGAACGATCTACTCACGGAATATTTTCCCATGTTTGTGGATGAAGACTTCACGGCAAAAATGGAACACAGTCTCGATTCCGTTGCAGAAGGAGAGATGGCTTGGCAAGAAGCCGTGGATCCGGTGTATAAACAGTTGGCAGAGTATTTAACCTACGCGGAAAAAGAAATTGAAAAGGTCGAAATTCGAGACGAACCTACGGATGTCATTTGTGAAAAATGCGGACGAAATATGGTGATTAAAATGGGACGCTACGGTAAGTTTTTAGCCTGCCCCGGCTTTCCCGAATGTAGAAACACGAAGGCTTTGGTGGAAAAAATCGGGGTAAAATGTCCCAAGTGCGGCGATGGGGAGATCGTCATTAAGCGAAGTAAAAAGGGACGCAAATTTTTCGGTTGTGACAAATACCCAGATTGCGACTTCGTTTCGTGGGACGAACCCATCGACGAGACCTGCCCGAAATGCGGCGATATTTTAACGAAGAAAATGACAAAACGAGGTACACACATTCGATGCCACAATGCGGAGTGTGACTATAGCCGTTGGGATAAGAGCGAAGAGAAAGAGCAGTAAATCGCCGTCGTGTGTTTGTATTTGAATTATTTTGGAGGGTTCTATGGATAAGCATATGCATTTCGTCGATTCAAGGAGCAAAGATGGTCGTGCGAACCCAAAAATGGCGCCGAAAGGCGCTTTCGATGCTGTCCAATTAAGCAAAACTATTTTGCAGGATGCCGCCGAAGCGTGTTGTTCCGATGTGCATATCGAACCGGCCGGCGACGGTTGGCGAGTTCGTATGCGCCGAAACGGCACGCTATTTGTTTACGGAACCTATCCGGGCCGCGACTATTCGGCCTTCGTCACCCGCATGAAAATTTTGGCCTCTATGGACATTGGAGAAAAGCGCAGGCCCCAAGACGGGCGATTTACCTTTCAATACGAGGGACGGGACGTGGACGTACGCGCCTCGGCCATCCCCGTAAAAGGTGAGGAAAAGCTAGTTCTTCGCCTTTTAGACAGAGCCGGACTCGATTATACGCCGGAGGGGATCGGTTTGGGGGGAGAAAATTTAGCCATCGTTCAAAAGCTTTTGCGTCAGCCTTTGGGGCTGGTTTTAATTTGCGGACCTACAGGATCGGGAAAAACGTCCACTCTCTATACCTTCATTCAATTGTTAAACGGCGTCGAAAGAAATATATTGACTATCGAGGATCCGGTAGAATTTGCCATTGACGGAATTAATCAAATGCAGGTGAATCCCAAAGCAAACATAACCTTTTCCAGCGGTCTTGAAGCGATGTTGCGCCAGGATCCGGAAGTGATGATGGTGGGGGAAATCCGCTCTATGGAAACGGCGGAAATCGCCTTGCGATCATCTATTACAGGGCACTTGATTTTTTCGACGCTACATACCTCCGATTCCCCTTCGGCCATTATTCGTCTCATCGACATGGGAGTCGAACCCTATATGTTGTCCGCGGGTATTATCGGTGTATTATCTCAGCGCCTGGTACGTACTTTGTGCGAGTACTGCAAAAAAGAGGTGTCGACGAAAGATGATTACTTTGCCGTCGACGGGATCACTTACGAACCCGTGGGATGCGATCGTTGTTTTGAAGGGTACACGGGGCGTGAAGCGGTATTTGAGATTATGGTTATGGACGAGCGTATACGAGAATTGATTAAGCCGGGCGTCAGTTTGAGCACACTTCAAGAGGCGGCAGCCGCCTCCGGAATGGTTCCCTTGAAGGAAGCTTTGCGCGAGAAAATCTTACAGGGTAGGATCAGTTTAAATGAAGCCTATCGCAGTATTATGACGATGTAGGTGAGCTATGGAATATCACTATAAAATTCTCGACGAGGAAGCCAAGCTTGTGAGTGGCACGATCGAAGCTGAAAATCTGGACGAAGTGCGCGGCCTGTTACACGAA
Organism: Bacillota bacterium; assembly: GCA_023393815.1. Taxonomy (GTDB): domain Bacteria; phylum Bacillota; class Clostridia; order Tissierellales; family Peptoniphilaceae; genus Aedoeadaptatus. Next base: position 1,940 of record JAEXBU010000086.1, read on the forward strand.
TCGGGTTATCGCATTATTTCCTTGGAGGCCGGCAAGGGAAGAGTTCATTTGAAAAAACCGCGTCGCATGATACCCAAGGGGCAATTGGCCGTTCTCTTCTCCCAGCTGTCTCTCATGTCCGCCGGGGGATTGGATTTAGTGACGGTGATGGATTTAATGTCTCAAGAAGCCAGGGGAATTCGGCGCGAGAAGTTGCAATTTATTGTAGAGGCGATTCGACAGGGAAAGCTCTTGTCCCAGGCCTTTCGGGAAGCGGGCTGCTTTCCCGGTTTTGTTCCCGGAATGATTCGAAGCGGGGAAACGGCGGGGACTTTGGAAGAAATTTTTCACCAGTTGGCCGATTTTTTTGACGACGAGCAGCAAATGCATCGTAAACTGGCCAATGCCTTGGCGTATCCGGTCATTCTTATGATCACTTCTCTATTTGTACTGCAGGTAGTGCTCCACTCGGTTCTTCCCGTATTTATCGACGTGTTCGAGTCCCAAGAAGTGCCTTTGCCGCTTATGACTCGCATGCTTATTGCCTTTGCCCGGCATATGGATCGTTTTAGCCTGTTGTACCTTATCGCGTTTTTAGGAATGGTGCTGGTCGTATCGGTTCTCAAAAATCATCCGAAAACCTCCGATATTTTCCATGACCGTTTATACCACTGGCCGATTGCGGCGCCTTTTTACCGAGATCCTTTTGAACTTCGACAGCTAAAAACTATGAAAATGCAGATGGATAACGGGGTAGATCTTTTGCACATTATGGAAAATATAAAAGAGGGGACAGAAAACCTTTTTATTCAGAGGAAGGCGGGGGATATGATTCATGCTTTAATGAAGGGGGACGCGCTTTCGGAGGTAATGGAGGAGAGTTCGCTATTCAAGAGGCAAAACTGCGCTTTTATCGCCCTCGGGGAGGCCTCTTCTACCGTGAGTAATATGCTATCTGTAGCTATTCACACGGAAGAGGCGCGGCAAAAAAATCGTGCCGAACGCATTAGCATTTACATGGAGCCTGCATTGATTTTGCTCATGGCCGCCGTCGTCGGGTTTATTATTTTTTCCATTGCCATCCCCATGTTTGATATGGTAAATAGTTTTTAGGAGGAAATCATGAAGAAGAAAAAGGCATTTACTTTGATCGAACTCATTATCGTCATTGCCATTTTGGCTCTGTTAATCGCCATCGCCATTCCGCGATACCAAAAATCCAATTTAAGCGCCCAAGCCACGGCCCACAATGCCAACGTGCGGGTCATTAAGAATGCAGCCATTCTCTATTCCGTAGATCATCCGGATGATAAAGAAATTAAAGAAGATGAAATAAAATCCTATTTGGAATCGGGCGAATTCCCTAAACCGGCGAAATCTTTACCGGAGAAAAATTTTACGGTGACAGTAAAAGATGGACAAATTATCGTTACGCCGGGTCCGGTCAAAGTGGATAATATGAAACTGGTGCCCGCTACATCGAAGTAATGGCGATCCTGTATTTCATAATCTTTTTTTGGGGTGCGTCTATCGTGTCGTTTTTTAACCTTTACGACGAACGACGTAGGCGCGGGGAAGACTGGATTTTTTCCAGAAGTCACTGTGATTGTTGCGGAGATACGTTACATTGGGTGTATTTGATTCCCGTTTTGGGAGCATTTATTTCCCGCGGGCGATGCAGTTGCGGTGCGAAGATTTCTCTGTTTCATCCACTGACAGAGACTGTGGGAGGCAGTCTTGCCGTTTTTCTATTTTTCTACTCGGCTCCGGGCGATTGTGCAGGTATCTATATGGTAGGTGTATTTTTCGCGTATTTACTTGCGATAGAGGATGTACGGTTTCAAGACGTTTACACAAGGGATCTGTTTTTTAGTGGCGTTTTATTCACCCTCGGCACGTATTTACGAGGTTCCATATATCTATTGAGCGGGCTATTTCTTTGTGTTCTCGTCGGTGCACTGTTTTTTCTTTTTCCTAAAGGTATTGGCGAAGGGGATATTTATTACAGCGGATTTCTTGCTCTCGGGATCGACGGTATTTGGAACAGCTATTTATTTTTCACCTCTACTTTCGTCCTTGCCGCACTTGTAGGAGGTGGGTTGTATCTGATGCAATGTATAAAAGAAAGGACGATTCCCATGTTTCCTTTCTTTTTTGCGGCTTACTTGCTGGTGGAAATTTTTTTATCTTAGAAATCGATCCGTTTCCATAAAAATTTCGCATGGATGGGATATAATGCCTGTAGGAGGACGAAATGAATTTATTTAATAAAGGCAAGACGATCGTCTACTTTGAAGATCGTCAGTGCTATGTAATCAGTTATGAAGAAAATGGAGCAGTAGGCGAAACCCATTCGTTTGATATACCGATTAATGTCGTTACGGACGGCGAGATTTGCGACGGCGCGCAATTACATTATTTGTTAAAAAAGACGTTGGAAGAACTGGGTTTGACGAAATCCAAGGCGTTTTTCGTCATTCATTCCACCGGTGCAGTGAACCGAACTATGCACGTGCCGTCCATGACGGAAAAGGAGCGGGTATCGTTAATCGAAAATGAATCGGAATCGCTCTTTGCGCAGGACTTGGAAGGCTACGCCTTGGAGTCGGTGGATCTAAAAAGCGACGATGACGTTCACCACTTGTTGGTCACCGTTTGTCCGGAGACGATCGTCGAGGGCTATAGAGATCTGGCGAAACAATGCGAGTTAAAGCTTTTGGGAATCATCCCCTTTTCGACGCTCGCTTTGGAGTATGCCCACTGGCTAGGCGGTGGACGAATGAATTTCGTCGGCACCGACCATGTAGGATTCTATTACGGTCACGAAAATCGCTACTACGACCGCACGGAAGCAAACGACTCCGTACTCGGCTTTATGAGTAGAAATGAACTGATGCCGGAAGAGATCTTGCGTATTGAGCGGAATGAATACGACGGCCGCATAAGCGACATTGATCGCCCGAATTTGATTCGAGAAATGCAATCGGCCTATTACGAAGCCCTGAGCCGTGTGGAGCACATGGGGAGCGAATTTTCTTTGGTGGACTGTCAGCTTATAGCGGGCTCTTTCGTGGAAAGCGGTCTTTGCGACAAGTTATTGGACGAGGAGGTTTACCGTCCACTTTTCTTAAAGGACCTGTTCAGTCTTGCCCTCGAGCATAGCGAGGATCTTCAGTTATTCACAAAGTCCAAGGGAACCGGTGGTCGAAACAACAATTATTATATTCCGATCGCCGCTTTGCTCCTTGCCTTTGTTATTTTGATTGGTTCGTTTGTCTATGGGGAAAAATTGAAGCGGGAAAATCGTAATCTCCTGTTGAAGTCCCATGAGCAGGAAACGACACAGGAAGAATCGGACGACCTTGCTGTCGAAGGAAGTACCGAAAAAGCGGTGGATTTGGCCGGCGTCATTGCGAAAATTAAATCTTCCGCGCCGGATGCATTGACGATTACAGGTATGGACTATCAAAATGGCGCGTTAACCATCCGTGGGGAAACGAAAGATGCGGGTGCGGTCAAAACATGGTGTAGTCAGCTGGAAGAACTATTAAAAAACAAAGTGGAAGAAGAGCCGTCTGCTACCGTGGCGGATGTGGTTTATTTTCAACTGACGGTAGATTTGGGCGCAAGCGCCGCCAATGAACTCCCCGAAGCAAGCGGGACGGAAGATACCGACGGAGATGGGGCGGGTGCATACGGAACGGACGATGTCGATATAGGCGCGCAAATCAGTGGTACGAGCGAGAACATATAGGAGTGGTAGCGGATGAAAATTTATAGGGACGTAGGAAAATTATCTAATGAAGAATTGGACGATCTAATTCTCTCCAAGATAAAAACGAAACGAAAGGAAGTTTTAGGGTCCTCTTCCATAGGTGAAGACACGGCCATGCTAGATTTAGAGGGCGACTACGTCGTGCTGAGCAGCGATCCCATTACCGGGGCGGCTGAAAACTTAGGAAGATTAGCCATTCATATTAGCGTTAACGATGTAGCGACAAAATCCGCCGATGCCGTCGGCGTCCTGCTCACCTTGCTTTTGCCCGTAAATACCACATCCGACGACATCGAAACCATTATGGCCGACGCCCAAGAGGCGGCCGATGAAGTTTATATGGATATTATTGGAGGGCACACGGAAATTACAGACGCAGTCACAAAACCCGTCATGATCTCTACTGTGATAGGCCGTGTGAAAAAGGAGTACGTGCCGGATCCCAGTACGGTGAAGGTGGGTGATGTAGTGGCGATGAGCAAATACGCGGGGCTCGAGGGGACGGCGATTCTCTGTACGGACCGCGCCGAAGCCTTAAAGGAAATGGGAGACGACTTACTTTTCGAAGGCAAGGACCTGGTAAAAGCGCTTAGCGTACAAACAGAAGGGGAAGTCGCCGCAAACTACCGTATTCGCGCCATGCATGACGTAACTGAGGGGGGCGTGGAAGGAGCCTTATGGGAAATGGCACAAGCTCTCGGTGTCGGTATGCGCGTCGATAAAAAGGCTATTCCCGTGCTTCCATCGACAAGAGCCGTGTGCTCCATAGCGGAGGTGAATCCTTATCGGCTCATATCCAGCGGTTCCATGTTAGTTGTTATGGATGGATCGGATTTTCCCTCTATGAAAAAGAAACTTGGCGAACGATCCGTTGTATTTACTAAAATTGGGGAAGTTACTGAAGGTTCGAAGGTTAAATATAAAACGGGGGACGGTCGCGAAGAGATTATCTCCTCTCCGGGAGCGGATGAATTGTATAAGGCCCTTCTAAAATTACAGTAAAGTTACAAAAGTGTGAGACGGTTTGACTTTTAAAGGTGGGGGAACCATAATATTAGTGACAAAGTGTTACCAATTTAAGGAGGTTCTCTTGAAACGATTCTTACAAAGTTTCATGCTTTGCCTCGCTTTTATGATGATCCTCACGGGATTTTCACAAGCGGCGGGCGCGACCATACGCATAAAGACCAATGGAAGTAGCCGTCGAGTCGGCGTTGCCAGTGTCCGAGTGAATGGATTTGATTTATACAGCGAGTACCAACCCTATGTAGATAACGGGCGGACCTTCGTACCTATTCGCGAACTGACGGAGCTTATGGGTGCCAATGTGAAGTGGGACCAGAAGACCCGATCGGTCAGCATTACCATGCAGGACAAGGACATTAAGTTAAAGATTAACAGTTCCGTCGTTTACGTAAATGGCCAAAAAAAGACCATGGACAGTGCATCCATCCCGAAATTGACGGAATACACCGATCAAAACAAGGCGTGTAAAACCATGGTACCGTTGCGGTTTTTATCGGAATCGTTAGGGTTTTCCGTGAACTGGGATCAAAACAAACGTCTGGCAAACATCGACAACGGCGTCGTCGAAGCGCCGCAAGTGGCGGAGAAGACCGAGCCGGTTCAAGAGAATTCGGTGGAAAAGCCCAAAGATCCCTTGCCTTTAACAAAGGCGCCGGAAGTAAACGAAGCGAAGCCGCAACCGATGGAACCGGGACAAAAGAAAGAAATTACCATCGTCTTGGATCCCGGCCACGGTGGAAGCGACTCCGGAGCCGTTGCCGACGAGGGCACGACGGAAAAAGCATTGAACCTTCGATTAGCGCCGCGCGTAGAAGCTTTATTGCGAGCGCGGGGATACAACGTGATTATGACGCGTACGACCGACGAGTTTATCGCTTTAAGTGAGCGGGCCGCCATTGCCAACCGAAATAACGCCGATATTTTTGTAAGCATTCACTTTAATTCGGCAGGAAGTTCGTCGGCATATGGGATTGAAGTTTTATACGCGTCGGAAAATGATGTGGAACTGAAGAAAGATGCAGGCGATCAGACGAAACTCGCAAAGGAAGTGCTGAATGCCGTATTAAAGGAAACAGGGGCTCACAGCCGTGGCATTAAAAACCGGCCGGATCTCGCAGTCTTAAAACGAACGAGCATGACTGCCTGTTTGATAGAAGGCGGTTTTATGTCTAACCCGGCTGAATTGGAAAAAATCAAGAGCGATAGTTACTTAGACAAAATTGCCAAAGGAATCGTTCAGGGAATTGAAAATTACAATCGCAAATATATGTAAGGAAGGCGAGGAGCCTTCCTTTTTTAAAGGAGAACCGATGAATCTTATCGTATCGACGGACAATCAAAACAAGTTGAAAGAAATTAAAGAATTGGTCCAGGGAAAATTGGATGTACTATCAAAAGCAGAAGCTGGATTCGGTCATATCCATCCGATGGAAGACGGAAGCAGTTTGGAGGAAAATGCTATTATCAAAATCAAGCCCCTCGACGGGACGATTGTCATTGGAGACGACACGGGATTATTTGTGCATGCGTTGGGCGGAAGGCCGGGCATTTATTCCGCACGGTACGCGGGAGAAGACGGAAATGATGCGAAAAATCGTGAAAAACTTTTAAGTGAAATGGACGGGAAGACGGACAGACGCGCCTACTTTAAAACCGTCATCGCCGTAAAACGCGACGGAAGTGTCTATACGGTCGAGGGCGTATGTCCGGGACGTATTATAGAAGAACCGAAAGGCGAGAATGGATTCGGTTATGACCCTCTGTTTGTTCCCGAAGGATACGACAAGACCTTTGCTGAAATGACCGATGAGGAGAAAAATTCCGTTAGCCATCGTGGGCGTGCATTGCGCGCCTTTATTGCATCCTTAAACCTCTAAAAAACATTTGACATGGATATGAAATGATGTTAATATATATCCATCGTCAAATTTTGTGGTGGGTATGGCCTAGTTGGTTAAGGCGCCAGATTGTGGTCCTGGAGATCGTGGGTTCGATTCCCACTATCCACCCCATAATCCTTCGGGATTGCAACTCGCGAAGGCGAGCGCGCGGGAATGGCGGAATTGGCAGACGCGCTAGACTTAGGATCTAGTGTCAACGACGTGGGGGTTCAAGTCCTCTTTCCCGCACCATCCCTATTCCCATTGTTTAAGACTTCGGGATCTATCATCCTCATCTTAATACGAAGGGAATCTTGACGATAAACGATACTTTCTATGAACATGGAGAGTATCGTTTTTTGTTTTTCGGGGGTAAAGTCATTGATAGAGGAGTGGCTGTTCAGGAAACTTTCTATCTGCTCTCTAAGGGCGTCATCCTGTTTTTCGTATGCTATGATCTTGTCGATTTCGGAGATTATAGCGGCTTTTTTATTTTCCAGATCTTTCAACTTCTCATACATGGAGGGGGTAGAGGCACCGTTCGCTATTGCATCCACGATTCTGTTAATTTGTGTTGTAGTATCCAGTAGTTCGGCGTTATAGTCGATCTTATCCTTATTTGCTTCACTGTCACGATAGATTCGGCTATATTGCTCGATAGCTTCCGCCACAATCTTTTTGTTGTGATCTGTAAAGATGGCACGATCAAAGCGTTCTTTGACAGTAGATTCGATTTTATCAGCGTTAACAGAGGTACAGTATTCTGTCTTTGTATTGGATGCACAACGATAATAGTAATATTCACGACCGTTTGAAGATCTTCTCATACATCCGGACATTTTTTCATCACATGAACCGCATACGAGGATCCCCGATAAGATATAGGTTCTCTTTGCTTTAAAAGCACCGCCTACGTGTTTATTTTCTTCTCTTCTCATTTGCACCGTCTCCCACATATTTTTTGATATTATAGCCGGTATCTTGCCCTCTAAGATGATCATATCTTTTCTATCACGTTCAGAGTGAGTGTTCCGTTTCTTTCCGAAGCCCTCATAGTTTTCTTTTCGATAAACATAATTACCGATGTACTTTTCATTTCGCAGGATCTCATAAAGGGAGTTCCTTCCAAACGGGCGACCTTTTTTCGTTTTGTATCCATCGCCGTTTAATACCTCGATAATATCTTTATAGGAGTGACCGTTAGCATACATATTAAAAATAATCTTAACGGCTCTTGCTTCCCATTCATTGATTACATAATCTCCTTCGTCGTCTACATCAAAGCCTAAAGGGGGAGTGCCGCCGTTAAACTTGCCTTTATAAGCATTCTCCGACATTCCCTTTTTAACTTCCCTTGAAAGATTCTTAGAGTAATATTCACTCATACCTTCAAGTACAGATTCCAAAATAAGGCTTTCAGGGCTATCGTCCAGGTTTTCAAGTACAGAAAGGACCCGTACACCGTTTTCTTTCAATCGACGCTTATAAATGGCACTGTCGTACTTAGAACGGGTAAAGCGATCTAACTTATGGACGACAACATAATCAAATAATCCGTCCTCGCTTGCCTTTATCATTTCTTGAAAATCGGGGCGATCGTCGGATGTCCCGGAGATCCCTTCGTCTTTATATTTTTGTATCAGTAAAATATCGTTACGATTGCAATAGTCTTCTATCGCTCTAAATTGGGCATCGATAGATTCTTCCCTTTGCATATCTGTAGAAAAACGTGCATAAGCAACTGCTTTTTTCATGGTGTCCCCTTTCGAAAGACTGTGATATACTTAGGGTATGGTGTTGCTAGGTATATCAAAGCCTAGTTCAAAGTCCCTGCTCTCTCATGAGAGTGGGGGCTTTTTTTATTTACTTAATCTTCTTCACTGTCCCAATGTAGACCTTCAAACACGCCTTCCTCGTTCAAATAATCTTCAACGGCTTGGGCTTTCCCGTAATATTCATCGAAAAGTTGATTGTTTGCTTGGTAATCGGCATAGCAATTTTTATATGTTTCTTGAAAGCCGGGGTCATAATATATTGACTTATCTTTAGCGTAAAGATCCATTGCCTCACAAAACATAGAATATCTCATGTAGGCTTCACGAACTGTAATCATGGACTTTCTGTTCATTAGAATAAGTTCTGAAAATTCTTCGGACTGGATCGTGTCAGCAATAGCTTTTGCTTGATCTAACTTACTATAAAAATAATTATGATTACTTGTTTCGGAATCGTCTAGTATATCTTCCGCCACCATGTATCTAGGCCGCTCCAACATGACGTAGTATTCTTCTAAAGCGTCACTTATAAGACCTTTCATCTCCATGTATGCTTCGGCGTCTTTTTTTATTTGATGTTCCTTTATAGCAGAACATCCAACAGAAGAGAAGGGAATCAGAATTAACAAGGCAATTAAAATAAAACGTTTCAAATACTTCATGGCATCCTCCTAACTGCACCGAACGAATATACGTTCGATCCCTATTAAAAAAATATATCTGACGTCTCACTTTTGTTTTTTCGGAGTGAACTTATCCTTAGCCTTAATCTTTGCCAACGTGATCGTATTTTCAATTTGATCCAGGATAAATTCTTTTACTTCGTCAGTAATTTCTTTTCCATCAAGAGACATTCTCAAAGATCCGTTTTCTAAACTTTGCCTCATATCTTCAACGTTACAAGCAATATCTCGTTGATCTGCACGTGTTAACATCGGCTCCGATGAATGACCTATAAGGTAGTCGGCGCTTACATTAAGACATTTAGCAATTTCTCTTAATTCGTTGTCTCTAACAGCCCTGTCACCATTTTCAATACGGCTCATAACACTTTTGTTGATATTCGCCATCTTGGCCAGTTCTCCCTGAAAGATTCCCTTGCTTTCCCTGACGTCACGTATTCTGTGACCAGTACTCATAAATCCACACCTCCACGAAATAAAACCTTACCTGTAATTATTCGGCGTAAATTTACCCTTTACCTTGATCTCTGTAAGGACTAAAGTATTCTGCATTTGATCGAGTATGAACTTTTTTACTTCTTCGCTAACTTCTTCTCGATCTATAGTTATTCGCATCGCTTGGCTTTCTAGCTTGTCACGCATATCCCTAAATTCAGAAACTAAATCGATTTCGTTGTCAGACTTTAATCGTGGGTCACAGTTTCTCCCCAATAGGTAATCGACTGTCACACCATACAGATCCGCTAGAAATTCAAGGGTTTTAGCATTTGGTATCGTCTTTCCTTGTTCATAGAATCCATAGGCACTTGTGGATATACCTAGCTTTATAGCGATATCTTCCTGTGAAAATTTATTTAACCGTCGGAGTTCTCTCATCCTGTTAGGTAGTTTCATAGTTCGGCTCTCCTCAACGCTCGCAGAGGGACTTATTTCATCTTCATAGTTGAGTGATTGGCTAGAAGATCTACCTTGAAGATAATCGATAGTGACGCCATAGAAATCGGCGAATGACGACATTGTCGCAAGATCCGGCGTTCGAGTTCCCTGTTCATAGTTACCTAAAGTTGACCTCGAAAATCCGAGTACATCTGCTACGGCTTGTTGAGATAAGCCTTTCTTGGTTCGTAATTTTTTAAGAGTATACGGTAATCTGGAATTCATAGGCACCCCTAAAATTTTAATCTCGCTTCTATAACCTTCCCAATAATTTGTACGGGAAGGTTTTTTATATCGTTATTAGTATAAAAGTGAGGGGAATATACCGTCGGGTTAAATGCAATAAGCGTTATACCATCAGGCCCTTTCTGTATCTTTTTAAATGTGGCTTCGTCTCCATCTATAAGTACTATTGCAAGTTCGCCGTTTTCGGCATCGTTCTGTTTCTTTACAATCACTACGTCGCCTTCGGAAATCCTTGGCTCCATGCTTGCGCCTTTTACACGCAGACCATAAAAGACACCCTGATTTTCCCATTCTTTCGGGAGCTCTTCCCATTCAACGATATCCTCCATGGCAATAAGGGGGTTTCCGGCGGAAACAGATCCAAAGACTGGTACTTTAAAAGAGTTTTTTTCTCCGTCAGAAATAATCGCCTCGACAGTCGTTCCGAGAGCGGACGCTATGTCGTTCAGTGTTTCAAGGCTAGGGTTATAACGCCCCCTTTCCACGTCGGCAAAATACGTCCTTGATATTTTAGCTCTTTTCGCTGTTTCGGCTTGTGTTAGTTTAAGATCGTTTCTAATAGTTTTTATTCGTTGGCCTATCACATTCGTCACAAGGCACCCCCTATCGAAAAAAATAAGAGTGTTGTTGTCTTTTTATATCTTGCTAAGTTTGTAAACAGCTTTACCAAGGATAGACACCGACGAAGAATCGTCTAATTCAATGGTTTTAAAGCGTGGGTTTTCTGCCCTCAACTCTATCCGATCAATAAATTTATGAACCTTTTTAAGCGTTGCTCGCTCGTCGATCAAGACAGCGGCAATCTCCCCGTTCTCCACATCGGGTTGCTTGCGTATAAAAACAATATCTCCATCAAATATATGGGCTAAGATCATAGAATCACCTGAAACACGCAGGCAAAAGTCTGCGTTTGTTTTTTTATCAAGGTTAACATATTCTTCTATGTTTTCTTCGGCTAAAATCGGTACACCTGCGGCAATAGTTCCCAAAAGCGGGTAAGCCTTGGTTGTTGTCACTTTAAAGATGTTTTTTATCCCGTCAACGTTTGTATCATAACCCATAAGCCATGTTTCGCTTACGCCGAGGATTTCAGACAATAGCGTCAGTTTTTCTTGATCCGGTTCGCTTTTTCCACTCACATATTGACTTAACGCACTTTTTGACAGGTAACCGCCTACATTTTTTGCTTTATTTAAAATATCAACTTGTTTAAGGTTTCTTTCTTCCATTAAGAAGCGTAGCCGTTCGGAAGTATTTGACTTTTTCATTTCCCCCTCCAATCTAGGTTTATTATACTACGTTATGTATTTATATTCAAGAGAAGGAAACGAAAGTTCAAAAAATAAAAACTTTATTCTTGACAAAAGAGTTCAAGAAGTATAAACTAAAGATAGTTCATGAAACGTGAACAACTGAAAGGCGGTAGAAATGAAATACAACTACAGAAAACTTGAAGGAAGAATAGTAGAAATTTGTGTTAGCAGGACGAACTTTGCCAAGGAAATGGGACTTTCAGAGCGTTCGATCTCTCTGAAACTCAACAATCGTGTTCCGTGGAAACAAACAGAAATATCCAAGGCTATGGAGATATTGAAAATCGATCCTTCAGAAGTTCAGGACTATTTTTTTAATCAAAAAGTTCAAGTAATACGAACAAAAGGCATAAAGTGAGTCTTTGTGTAAGGATTTTTAGGTAATACACATCAAGTATCGAAAGGTGAATGAAGTTATGAAAGTTGAAGTCATTAAAGCCGAACCTATCGATAAAGATATGTTTCAGCGGTTCATCAGCATATTAGGAGAAGAGTTTATTAAGTGGGAGGATGAACAAGATGCAAAAGAAAAAAGGTAGACCCTACACAAAGATGTACATGGAGCAAAAATACCGTGAAAGAAGGCAGGTTGCAATAGTTGTGATCGTCAGTTTAATCGCTTTCTTAACCATGATGTTTTATCCCGTTGGAGACGCTATGGCGGAGGGTGTATACGACCAATTGGAAGCTAAATCGAATTGGGCAGTTGAATACAGTAAAGCGAACGGCGACTACCCATTTTAAATACGATGGAATATCGTGAGTACATTTATCTGAAATCCTACACAAGCAAGTACAAAAAAAGATCCCACAACGAAAAAATCGTTGCAGGATCAACAAATTAACCACCATAAGTATACCACGAGGAGGAAATCATGTCACGCATTGATGACAAACTCATTGAAGAAATGGCAACAGTAGAAGCACATATCGAAGACTGTATGTACTACATCAATCGAGCGAAAGAAGCTGAATTGGAATTGCAAATTTGGCTGAAAAAGCAAGATGAAATCTTTGATCGGATGATGGCGTGATGGGAGGAAAAACGATGGAAAACTTAGCAATTAAAGAACAAGAAATGGAACAAACCGCAGCACAAGAACAGCCCTGGAAGATTAAGTCGTTAGATGATGCCGATTGGGCTATCAGAACAATCCGTGACGCAGAGAAAGACAGAGATCAAAAACTGGACTATATCAAGCGAGAGAAAGAACGCCTGAAAGCCTTCGAGGACAAAGTTAAAAAAGACGAGATCGAAGAAACGGCCTTTTTAAGATCGTGCTTATCCGACTACATCGCAGAGCAAAAAGACGAGAATCCCAAGTTTAAACTGGCTACTCTTAACGGTTCCGCAAGCGTGAGAACCAATAAGAAATGGACTTACGACGATGAGGCTGTACTGGAAGCGTTAAAGAAAGATGAAGACCTACAAGGCTATATCCGGATCAAGGAAGAGATCAACAAGGCACAAATGAAGAAAGACTTTATAGTCACGGGAGCCGGGGCGGTCGTCACGAAAGATGGCGAAGTTATCGACGGTATCACTGTAACCCTTGAAAAGTCACTAAGCCTTAAATTTAGCGAATAGAAAGGTGGCTACTATGTGGAGCATCAGACCATTACGAGCCGATGAACTCGAAGTGAGAGCGCAGATCGTCAGAGAGGGCGGTTTTTCCGTTCTACTCTACAAGAACGCACGATCCGATATGAATGTCTTAGATGAAACATTCGGGCCTTCCAACTGGCAAAGGAAGCATACAGTCATTAACAATAATTTATTCTGTTCCGTCCTAATTTGGGATGATGAGAAAAAGGAATGGATCGAAAAGCAAGATGTAGGTGTTCCCTCCAATACCGAAGAAGAAAAAGGGGAAGCGTCAGATGCTTTCAAAAGAGCGTGTACAAACGTTGGGATCGGAAGAGAAC
>JAEXBU010000108.1 GCA_023393815.1 Bacillota bacterium
GCCGAGCCCCGTAGATTTTTCGTTGTAGCTGCGCGACTTATCCACCATGTAGAATCGCTCGAAGATACGGCGCTGATTGTCGTAGGAAATACCGATCCCCGTATCTTGAACGGTCACGACAAACACGTCCTGTTCCTTTGCGTCGAAAGCAATGCGCACATTGCCTCCCTTCACATTGTAGGCGATGGCGTTGTCTACCAAATTGGCGATCAGCTCCCGCATCAGGTCCGGATGTGTGTACAGGCGGTTATCCCTGTCCGGTTGAAAGCCCAAGTGAATATCCTTCGCTGCCGCGTCGGGTTCGTACGATTTCATCACATCTTTCACTAGCGCCTCCATATCCACGACGCGATATTCTTCGGGCCGATTCTTTTCTTCCAAACGGCTCATAGCGATGACGGCATCGATCAGTTCGAAGAGCTTCTTCGATTCCTCAATGATAATGTCCAAAAAACGCTCCCGATCCTCCTCTTTCACCATGCCCGAGCGCAGAAGCTCAGCGTATCCGGAAATCGAGGTGAGGGGAGTCTTTAATTCATGGGTGACGTTGGAAGTAAATTCCCTTCGGCTCCTTTCGGCCAAACTCTGTTGCGTTTCGTCGATCATAAGGATGAGAATGCCGTAAAAATCTCCGGCCTCGTTGAAAATCGGATCAAAGAAAAACTTTATCACGACTCCATCCATGTCTATTTTTTGCACGGTGTCTTTTTGGCTGTTGAAAGCCCGGGAAAAGGCGTCGTAAAAATTTCGTTCTCGACAAAGGTACAGGAGATCCTTCCCTTGGTAGTTAATATAGAGAGAGGCATTGAAAAGCTTCACCGCCGATTCATTGATCGACACGATTTTTCGGTCGTCGGCGACCAAGACCACGCCCTCCATCATGTTCTCCACCATATCGTTCAAACCCGTTAAGCGCGAAGTTAGGGCGTCCAGCCGCCTCTTTTCCCGAACCGCCTCTTTTTTCAACGCCTCTTCATAGGCCTCGTGTAAAGGGCTCAATTCCAAATTGTATTCCGGATCCTGCAAGTACCGTCGATAATTTTGGATAAGGAACATTCCTTCCTCTTCTTCCCGCTCCATGCGATAGAGAAGGAGAAAATACAACGCCGCTCCGCCACATACCGTGGCGATAATCGTATAGGGCAAATAATGAAAAGTAGAGGCTATCATGCTGTCGTGGGTCATCATTGCCGCGAGCAAGCTACCGTCGGCAAATACCGTCGTTTGAATGTACTTCGTTTCGAGAAAGCCCTTATCCAACACATCCCAGCCGGAACTTTTTTTCGCCTGATCGGAGCTTTTCAACGCTGCCTCGGCGACGAACTTCGTCCGTTCGGGAATGGTATTTGTATAGAGCACGCGCCCCTTTTTGTTTACGTAAACAACAATATCGTCGCCGTCCGTATCCCGCAAATTCAAAAGGTGCACGCGTCCTTTTTCGTCTTCGACTTTCTTCAGGGCGTCGGAAATGGCCTCCAAACTCTTTTCGTTATAACGAATCCCCCGATTATGATAGTCGAGGGATACGGATATTTGAAATATAAGGGCGATGACAAAAGCCATTAAAAAACTAAACCGTCGTATTTGTCCGTTCATTCCTTGTATCCTACTTTGTAGCCGATATTTCGCACGGTTTCAATAAGGTACGCCTTGTCCTTAAGCTTGTGGCGCAACGAGGCGATATGCACGTCCACCGTGCGCGATTCCCCTTCGAAGTCGTAACCCCATACCTGAGCCATAATCGTTTCACGATTTAAGACGATGTTTTTGTTCCGGAAAAGATAGTAGAGGAGTTCAAACTCCTTATAGGTAAGGGTCACGGGTTCTCCTTCTACTTGCACCGTCCGTTTTTTGTTGTCGATGACGACATCGTCGATGGCAATCCGCTGCCCATCCTCTTCCTTGGGACGACTGCGGCGCAAAACGGCCTTTACCCGAGCCACCAGCTCCAGGATACTGAAGGGCTTGACGATGTAGTCGTCCGCCCCCTTGTCCAATCCCACGATCCTGTCCAACTCCGACGATTTCGCCGTCAGCATAATCACGGGCATATCCTCGGTGGTCGGGTTCTCGCGTATACGCTCCAACAACGCCAACCCGTCTTCTCCGGGGAGCATAATGTCCAGAAGAACGAGGGCTGGAAGCTTTTTGCGCATGGCTTCAAAGAGCTCCTCACCGGAAGCGAAACCTTGCACGTCGAAGTCACTGTTTTTTAAAGCATAGACGATCAGATCGCGAATGTTGCCCTCGTCTTCTACACAATAAATCATCTCACACCCCGAATGTTTCTACACCTAAGTAATCCTTGTGATGGCCGGTAAGGGAGAAAATAACCCACTCGCCGATATTTTGGGCGTGATCCCCGACCCGCTCCAAGTACTTTGCAATTTGTAAGAGATCCACCAACTCTTGGGGATCGTCCTGTTTCTCTTGGAACTTGGCGATAAGCTTTTTGCGCAATTCCACAAAGAGATCGTCCACCACGTCGTCGTGATTAATACATTGTGTCGCCAAATCTTCGTCCTTGGTAATAAAGGCGTCGATGGCCATTTTTATCATGGCGGTGGATTCTTCAAACATACGCGTAATTAAATCGATCGTTACGGACAGCGGCTTGTCGTCCATAGTTAAGGAAATTTCACAAATATCTTGGGCATGATCGCCGATCCGTTCCAAGTCCGTAATAATTTTTAGAGCCGCCGAAATAAAACGCAAGTCCCCGGCGACCGGTTGTTGCCTCAATAGAAGTGTAAGACACATG
>JAEXBU010000026.1 GCA_023393815.1 Bacillota bacterium
CTGTTAATCGATCGGTAACGGCAGACTCGATCCAATCGATCTTCTCCTTTGCATACTCCTTATTTTTATCATTGGTATAAATATAAAGCTTAATCTTCGGTTCCGTACCGGAGGGACGCACGTAGAAACAGCTTCCGTCGTCTAAATGGTACTCCAGAACATTGCTCGTCCCAATTCCTTCCACACCCTCGGCGTAGTCGACGATCTTTTCAACTCCCAAGTCTTTCACGGAGCCAATCGGATTTTCCCGAATGTCTTTCATAATGGCGCGAATCAACGCCTGACCTTCCTGCCCTTCCTTCACTACAGAGAAAAGTCTTTCACCTTGGTAACCATATTCTTCATAGATTTCCTCCAATACTTCGGGAAGGCGCTTACCTCTGCTTAAATAATAGGCGGCCATTTCCGCCACCATCATCGACGTGACTACGGCATCCTTATCCCTTACGTGATCGCCGTAAACGTAACCGATGCTTTCTTCAAATCCGAACAGAAATTCATGTTCGCCGGTGTCGTCCCATTCATTGGCGAGGGCACAGATGTTTTTAAACCCGGTTAGGGCATCGAACATTTCCACATCGTAGTGGGCGCAAATCTTTCTTCCGATATCCCCGGTGACGATACTCTTGACGACGGCGCCGTTGGCAGGCAGATCGCCTTTCGCCGAACGCCTAGAAAGAATGTATTCCAGTAGGAGGGCACCCGTTTGGTTTCCGGAAAAGGGAATGAACTCACCCTCGGCATTTTTTGCAATAATTGCCACACGATCGCAGTCCGGATCTGTTGCAATCAACAAATCGGCGTCCACGTCCTTTCCGAGAACCAACGCTTTTTCAAAAGCATGGAGATCCTCCGGATTCGGATAACCTACGGACTTAAACGTGCTGTCCGGTTCTGTCTGTTCCTCAACTAAATGGACATTACTAAAGCCTCTTTCCTGCAGGATATGGCGCACGGGCCAATTTCCCGTTCCATTTAACGGCGTATAGACGATAGAAAGGTCTTTTTTTATATCCTTCTCTACAGCCTTATTCAAGGTAAGAGCATAGTATTTTTTCTCTACTTCTTCGTCGATCCTGTGAATAAATCCTTCTTCCTCATAGGTTTGAAAGGATTTTTCCGGCCACACACTATAATCGTATTGATCGATTTCCTCGGAAATCTCATCCGCCAGATCGTCACGAATTTGTGACCCCTCCTGCCAATATACTTTATATCCGTTATACTCCTTCGGGTTATGGCTTGCGGTAACGACGATCCCTGCCTGGGTTTTTAATTCCCTTACGGCAAAGGACAACATAGGCGTAGGACGAATACCGCTGTAAATGTGCACCTGAATGCCGCGCGAGGCGAGCATAGCCGCCGCTACTTCCATAAAACGCTCACTTCGTTCCCTCACGTCCCAAGCGATGGCGACGCCACGATCCATGGCCTTCTGCCCTCTCTTTTCAATGACTCCGGCCAATCCTCGCGTCGCCCGAGCAATAACCTGCTCGTTCATGCGGTTGGTTCCGGGCCCGATTTTCCCGCGCAAACCCGCCGTTCCAAAAGCGAGTTCCTGATAAAAGCTGTCCTCGATTTCTTCGTCGCTCATCGACAATAAATTTTTTTCATCCACCTTCGACAGCGTCGGCAATGTTTTCCACGCAGTAAAGCGTTCTTGAATCGTCATTTTAACCTTCTTTCGTTATGTCAGCAAACGTCCCGTCAATTAGACGGCACAAGTCTTCGGGATTCACGCGCATTTGCAACCCCTTTTTCCCCGCACTCACATAAATAGCATCGTACAAAACAGCGCTCTCGTGAATAAATGTGGGAAAGAGTTTCTTCATTCCTACCGGCGAACAGCCGCCGCGTACGTAGCCGGTTAAGGGAAGGAGTTCTTTTACGTGAAGCATCTCCACCTTCTTCTCCCCGCACACTTTCGCCGCCTTTTTTAAATCCAGTTCTTCGCCGACGGGAAGGACAAAGACAAAATGAGCCTTATCTTTTCCTTCGGTCACCAAGGTTTTAAACACCGCCTCCACCGGCAGATGATTTAACTCGGCTATTTTCACACCGTCCACTTCCACATCCCCGTCGTATTCAAAAGTTTCGTAAGAAATGCCGTCGGCATCCAAATGTCTGAGCGCATTTGTTTTTTTCATAAAAACACCTCACTCGCGTATATACCCGAATGGTACAAAACCACCGCTGCCCTATCTTCGCTCCAAGTAGAATGATTTATCTGATAATTATTATAACACGGATGAATCCTCGGACGGCAGGTCTTTCTCCCTCCTCAAATCGAAACCGACGGGGTCGCTCCGCCGTCTCCCTTTCGACATAAAAAATCGGCACAACTCATCTTGTGCCGAAAATATTAGATTTCCACCGCTTTTAATCCCATTGCCGCTCCTTTGATAAAAGCAATCGTAAGCAAAATATGACCGACGCCCGACATAGAAACCATACCTACCCGCACCAATGCTTGTAGCGTGTATCCATCGAGCAATCCATGCAGAAACATAGACCCGAAGGAAAAGAACATCCCAAAATTATAAAGGATCGAAAGATTTTTTAAGCACCTGTTTTCAAAGGAATGCTCCTTCACCAATAAATAAAATAGAGTCGGAAGAACAAAGCCCAAAACGATCAAGTGCACGTGAAGAAAGGCCAACGACGGCTCTACGGGATAAATCTTTCCAACTTCGCGATAAAAGGCCCCCGCCAACACACCGTACATCAAATAGGTTCCTGCGCCGCACACCAGATCACTTACATCAAAAGTATCTTTGAGATTTCCATACAATTTCCAAACCATAAGCACGTACATGATCGTCTTCGGCATCATAAGCATTCCGATGGAAGGATAGACGTTTTTCAACAGAACGACCGGAACATAAAAAAGAAAACTAAATAAAACGTAAAGATACAGTCTTCCAAACTGCACCCGATCCCTTTCGCGATATAAAAGAATAAAATCGATCAGCCCCATAAGGAGGAAGGGGATGTTGGAAATTAGATCTACCCTATAGGAACGACTAAACGATAAAAGTACGATCGCCATACGAAAGACAAACAGCAAAGGCATGGCCACGTCGAGCATTCGGAAACGAACCCGTGCCTCTCGCCGAATATAATAATAAAACAGCAGATAAAATAGAGACATCGTCCATGCCGAGACACGCGTACCAAAAAATAGCGCGTCGGCGTTGGCCGCAAACCCACCGGGAGCCACATTCGAAATAATCCGCGGAATTAAGTGAAAACTATCCCCTAAGCCCAAAAGCAAGACCATTGTTCCGATCAGTCCACTGTCTTCCTTCCGCACAAATAGTAGGCGAATACCAATAAACAGCACAAAAGTCAAATACAGACTGTCGAAAAATACTTCAAAGCCTTTCACGACCAATCCCCTCCAATAGATAGTCGATGTATTCCGAAGAAACGTCTTGGAACCGCTCCCTGCTATAATCTTCGATCATGCTATCTTTAATTAATTCGTGAAACACCGCCATCATATAAAAAATCGTATGAGCTTCGCTCTCTCCGTAATGTTGTTTAATAAAATTTTTCCCATGGGATAAAGCACTCTTTTCAAAAACCAAAAATTGAGGACGATACAAATTCCTTAAATTTTGATCATAGAGCGCTTCGATCAAAAAAGACTGATAGGCGCGAAGGGTCGCGCCTGGATCGTGATGATTTTTTTCCAACAGATCGAAAAACGCATGATGCACGTGTCCCGTTGCGTCCTTTAACACCGTAAAATAACAATCGTCCACGTCCTCAAAATATTGGTAAAAAGATCCCCTAGCAATTCCGATCGCCTTCACAACATTCGAAACGTTGATGTCCTCCACCGGCGTCTCTTCGAAAAAACGACGTAATCCGTCGGTGAGACGTCGTTTTTTTGTTGCTTCTAAATGTTCAAATGTCGCTTTCGCCATAACGGCCTCCTTTTGTGACATCGTGTCATTTCTTATTATTCAGCATACCCTTTCTGAAATCGATTGTCAAGAATGGGGCGACAAAACGCCCTTAAAATTACTGCAACAAGCATTCGTCAGATCACAACACAAAATTTATTCCCTTCTTTATTCGAAGGCTGCAAGGTGTAAGAGTAGGCCGAACAAAATGAATAAAGTTCAACAGTGACATTCTTCGATTGATTCCTGCACATAATAAGAATCCCCTGGCTATGTCGGGGAAATTCTTATTCATACTAAAGCGTACAAGAAAAAGGAGATTGGTTTTACCAAGCTTCCCAAGGGTTCACATAGAACCATAAAAAAAGCAAGCTCACAAAAGTAAGCTTGCTTTGGCGTACCGCAAAGGATTCGAACCCTCGACCTTCTGGTCCGTAGCCAGACGCTCTATCCAGCTGAGCTAGCGGTACAAATGGAGCGGAAGACGAGACTCGAACTCGCGACCCTCGCCTTGGCAAGGCGATGCTCTACCACTGAGCCACTTCCGCATATGGTGGAGGAGAGTGGATTCGAACCACTGAAAGCTGAGCTAACGGATTTACAGTCCGTCCCCTTTGGCCAACTCGGGAACTCCTCCCCATGCAATTGTTGATTATAAATTGTAAATGGCGACCTGGATCGGGCTCGAACCGACGACCTCCAGCGTGACAGGCTGGCATTCTAACCAACTGAACTACCAGGCCAGGTTGGTGGGCGCAATAGGGCTCGAACCTATGACCCCCTGCTT
>JAEXBU010000041.1 GCA_023393815.1 Bacillota bacterium
GTCTCAATGGGCGCGTAGGGCCTGAGTTTTCCGCGAAGGCGACTCATATTGACCGCCAGGGTATTTCCGTCCACGAAATCCCCCTCCGTCCCCCACACTTTGTTCATGAGCGTTTCCTTCGTAAGAATCCCGCCATCGGATGCCACGAGAAAGTAGAGGATGCGCGCTTCGATGGGAGTAAGAATGAAATCGCCGCCATCCTTACGAAAAAGATGTTTCGAAAAATCGAAAACGAAGGGTCCTTTTTCAAATACCGCCCGATACGACCGCGCATCCTTTTCCAATAACCGATGGATTTTTGCCTGTAAAATTCCCAAGGAAAAGGGCTTCGTCAAGTAATCGTCCGCGCCCAATTTTATGGCGGAAATAATATGCGTCTCCATGTCGATGGCGGATAAAACAAGAATGGGCACGTGGGATTTCCGGCGGGTTTCCTCGAGAAAAACCAAACCGTCTCCGTCGGGCAAATTCAGATCCAGCAAAATGAAATCCGCCTGCTCCAAAAACATACGGCCTTCTGCCAGCGTGGCGGCGGATAGAATCTCTCCCTCGCCCGCCAAGGCAATCGCGAGGCCTTTGTTTAAATTTTTATCGTCTTCGATAAGCAAGATCTTTTTCATGAATGCTCCTTTCGTAGCTTTATTATAGCAAAAGCCTTTCCATCGAACCTTCTCTTCGCACGACTTCCATACAAAAAGCCCCCATTCCGAAGAATAGGGGCTTTTTATCTATACATTTGTCGCCGGACCGCGATAGGCGCTGTCGCCAAAGGCGGGAAGCAGGAGAAAGAAGGGGAAAAAGACGGCGAGGATGGAAATGACGGTGCTGCACTCGAAGCACTTCATCATCCTGTAGGTGAGGACGGCGGCGTAAAAGAGGTTAATCACGGGAACGAAAAAGAACAGGGTATACCAATAACTGTCGAAGACGATTTTCGATGCCACGGCCCAGTTCACGATGGGGATAATGGCGAAGATGCCGGAGAAACCTGCTTTTGAGAACAATTTCCACCAAGCGATCACGGTAATCAGACCGACGCCGACAAATAAAGCCCCGCTCGATCCGTAATTCGTCATTTGATTCATATTTTCCATAAAATTTTATCCTTTATTTGAGTAGGTCCTTGATTACGTCGGATAAGAGCCGACGTTCTCGCAGAGTGACGCCTTCGATCTTTTGATTGGCCGCCATAGGCGGCGTATAGATGACCTCAAAGCCCATGCGTACGGCCTCTTTCATACGGGAGTTCATGGCGGGCACCGGTTTCAACTCGCCGGTCAAGCCCACGTCGCCGATAAACAATACGTTGGAAGGTATCGGACGATTGGTCACCGCCGATGCTATCGAAAGGATCGCACCTAAATTGGCGGCTCCTTCTTTTAAACGCAAATTGCCCGTGGTCTTCACTACCACGTTTTTGTCGTAAAGGCTCATGCCGCCCCGCTCCTCCAAAATAGAGAGAAGTACCCCCAACTGTTCCCGCCTTAAACATTCGGAAATGCGCTGAGGATAGGGCGTAAAGCTTTTCGACACCAGGCTTTCGATTTCCACGATCATGCTCCGAGTACCTTCGCGCACAATGCACATGGCACTCCCCGGCACTTCCCTTCCCTTCGCCCGCTCGGTCATAAAGTGGGCGGAGGGATTGTCTATGGAAACCATGCCTCCTTCGGTCATTTTGAAAAATCCCATCTCTCCCGTGGAGCCGAAGCGATTTTTCGTGGCTTGGAGGATGCGTAGCTCGTCTTCCATTTCGTGGTCGATAAAAAGCACCGTATCCACCAAATGCTCCAAAGCCCGCACGCCGGCCAAAGAATCCTGTTTTGTAAGTTGACCCACGATAAAGACAGCCTTCGGTTTCTTCGGGTTCTTCGCCATTCCCACCAAGCGATTGGCGCACTCCATAGTTTGGGTAGGCGTACCGGCGCGAGCGGGAAACTCGTCCAAAGTGAAGGTTTGTATGCTGTCCAATACAATAATATCCGCATCCACGTCGTCAATCCAGTGGCACACGTCGTCCATGGAAGTGCCAGAATAGATCCAAATATTGTCGGAAATGGTTTCCGCAATGCGCTCGGCCCGCATTTTAATTTGACTTTCGCTCTCTTCCCCGGAAGCGTAGAGCACCCGGTGGCCGTCTTTGGCCAATTTGTTCGCGATTTGAAAAAGCAGGGTCGATTTCCCGGCGCCGGGTTTCGCCGCCAATATACTTACCCCGTCTTCTACCATACCGCCGCCCATGACCCGGTCGAATTCATCCAGGCCGCTTTTCAATCGCCGCTTGGATTCGCCATATACGTCTTTCAGCCGCCGAGCCGCGCGATGCACCTTCCCCCGTCCGCCGGATTTTTTCTCTTCGCCGAGCTCTTCGAAGGTATTCCATTCCCCGCAGTTAGGGCATTTACTGAAGTAGCCGGCACTTTTGTAACCGCAGGCCGTACAGGAATACGCCTTATGCTTCATTGCCTACGGTCTCCAGGTCCTTTTCTTCTTCGAATACCAATCCGTCGTCTGTCGCGTCCACTCGAATGGTTCGGTCCCTGTGCACCTTCCCCGAAAGAATCGCGTCGGCCAAACGATCTTCAATATTTTTTCGAATGGAACGCACCAAGGGGCGCGCGCCGTATTCTTCGTCGAAACCTTCCTTGCCGATATAGTTCACCACCGCGTCGGTAAAGGTGATCGTCAGATCGTTGTCCTTTAAACGCGCCTTCAAGTCCGAAAGCATCAGCTTGACAATTTCTCGCACCTGTTCCTTTTCCAGGTATTTAAAGACGATAATCTCGTCGATGCGGTTTAAAAATTCCGGACGGAAGGTTTCCTTCAGGCGGCCCTGAATAGTTTCCACCATTTTGTCGTAGCCCTTCTCTTTTTCCTCGCTCGGCGCGCCGAAGCCCAAAGTGTTTTGCTTTTTTAGAAGGGTGGCGCCCACATTGCTGGTCATAATCAAAACGGTATTTTTAAAGTCCACCGTTCGTCCCTGGCCGTCGGTAAGGCGACCGTCGTCCAAAATTTGAAGCAAAATATTAAATACGTCCGGATGCGCCTTTTCAATTTCGTCAAAAAGTACCACGGAATAGGGTTTTCTGCGCACGGCTTCGGTAAGCTGACCCCCTTCGTCGTAGCCCACATAGCCCGGAGGCGAACCTACTAGACGGGATACGCTGTGTTTTTCCATGTATTCGCTCATATCGATGCGAATCATGGCGCTTTCATCGCCGAAGAGGGACTTCGCCAAGCTCTTGGCCAAGTAGGTCTTGCCCACGCCGGTGGGACCCACGAAGATAAAGCTGCCGATAGGCTTATCCGCACTCTTTAATCCCACACGGGCACGCTTAATGGCACGGGAGACAGCTTCCACTGCTTGAGGTTGGCCGATGACCTGTCCGTTTAATTCCTCTTCCAGGTGAATCAGACGCTCGCTTTCCTGTGCGTTGATGGTCGTGACGGGCACGCCGCTCCACTTACTGACAATTTCGGCGATTGCTTCCCCGTCGACCGTCATATTGTGAGCGTGCTTTTCCTTGTCCCAATGCTTCTTTGCATCGTCCAGGGCGTCCTTCACCTTTTTCTCTTCGTCCCGTACCTTCGCCGCTTCTTCGAAATTTTGGAAATTTACCGCTTCTTCCTTTTCCTTAGAGAGCTTTTCCAACTTGTCTTCCAATTCCTTCAGGGCGTTGGGGCTGTTGAAATTTTCTACACGCAACTTGCTCGCCGCTTCATCGATCAGGTCGATGGCCTTGTCCGGTAAAAAGCGGTCGTTAATGTAGCGGTGAGACAGTTCCACCGCCGCCGTCAAGGCTTCGTCGGTAATTTTCACATTGTGATGGGCCTCGTACTTATCCCGAATGCCCTTTAAAATCAGAATAGCGTCTTCCACGGAAGGTTCTTCCACCATAATGGGCATAAGTCGCCGTTCAAAGGCCGTATCCTTTTCAATGTACTTGTGATACTCGTCGATGGTGGTAGCGCCGATAATTTGCAACTCGCCCTTGGTCAGGGAAGGTTTTAAAATATTCGATGCATCCATGGCCCCTTCCGCACCGCCGGCACCGATGACCACGTGGATTTCGTCGATAAACAAAATCACATCTTCTCTGGCTTCCACCTCGGCGATTACGTCTTTTAACCGTTCTTCGAAGTCGCCGCGGTACTTGGCCCCGGCGATCAACGCCGATACATCCAAGGTGTAGATTTCCTTGTCTTTAATGATTTCCGGCACATTGCCTTCCACGATGCGCTGGGCCAGCCCTTCGGCGATAGCGGTCTTGCCTACGCCGGGCTCCCCGATTAAGACGGGATTGTTTTTCGTGCGGCGTACCAGGACTTGAATAATGCGCTCAATTTCGTCTTTTCTTCCTATAACGGGATCGATCTTTCCCTGTCTCGCCCGATCGTTCAGATTGTAGCCGAACTCTTCCAAGGCGTTTTCGATTTCCTCCTCGCCTTCGCCGCCGTGCGCGCCGTCCACCTTTCGAATTGCCATATAAATACTCCGCTCGAGAACCGTAATGTCGATACCTAAGTTTCTAAGCGCCAAGACGGCCACGCCCTTCCCTTCCCGCAAAATAGCGAGAAGCAAGTGTTCCGTGCCGATGTAATTGTGCCCGAGTTCATTGGCAATTTCAAGAGCCAGCTCAAAGATTTTCTTTGTCCGCGGCGTATACGCCAAGGAAGTAACCGGTCCCGGTTCCGGAGACACGATTTCCGCAATGGCGGCCTTTGCCCGCTCATAGTTTACGCCCACTTGTCCGAGAATGGACGAGGCGCCCCCCGGTTCTTTTAATATGCCGAGCAAAATGTGCTCGCTTCCGATATAAGAATGGCCTTGTTCCCTGGCTTCCGACTGAGCGAAAACCATGGCACGTTGACTTTTTTCGGTAAATTTCCCGAACATTGCCATTAAAAAACCTCCTTTATAAATTGACGCACCTTGTTGGCGCGGTAAATATTGCTGCTCTTGTCGTCGAGAAAACTTTGTCGCTCCATTTGCAAATGGGCCTTGCCCATGTGAATCGCCGCATCGTAGAGATCGAAGTCCCGCATCGGTTTTAAGACGGATAGATCAATCCCCAGCTTCATATGACTTAAGTGGAGCATGGTCTCTTCAAAAGTAATGATG
>JAEXBU010000043.1 GCA_023393815.1 Bacillota bacterium
ATAGAAGTGTAAGACACATGTCCTCAATCCGACGTTCCATACGATCCACATCGCGATCGTTTTGCGACACGGTCATGGCCAGCTCCTTGTCCCTTTCCTTTAACGCTTTCATAGAATCGGCCACCGCCTGCTCTACAGTAGCTGCCATTTCGATGAGCAGCGTGTTTAATTCGTCCAGTTCCAAATCGTATTGTTTTCTCATGCCATCCCCCTATTAACCGAAACGACCGGTGATGTAATCTTCCGTCCGTTTATCCCGCGGATTGGAAAACATCTTTTCCGTCGAGTCCATTTCAATGACTTCTCCCGTAAGAAAAAACGCCGTCTTATCCGACACACGAGCCGCCTGCTGCATATTGTGAGTAACCATGACGATGGTATAGTCGGATTTCAAATCTTGTACCAATTCTTCGATCTTTAATGTGGAAATCGGGTCCAAAGCCGAAGTCGGCTCATCCATTAAAAGTACTTCCGGTTCGATCGCCAAAGCGCGAGCGATACAAATCCGCTGTTGTTGTCCCCCGGAAACTTCCGTCGCCCGTTGGTGGAGCTTATCCTTTACTTCTTCCCAGATGGCGGCGCCTTTTAAGGAGCGTTCCACAATTTCATCCAATTCATTTTTCCCTTTTATACCATGGGTTCTCGGACCGTAAGCGATGTTGTCGTAAATACTCATGGGAAAGGGATTCGGCGTTTGAAAAACCATCCCCACCCGTTTTCTAAGTAAATTTACATCGTAACCGGGAGCGTAGATATCGTCGCCGTCTAAAAGCATACGCCCTTCGATGCGACAACCTTCGACTAAATCGTTCATGCGATTTAAGCACTTCAACATGGTGGATTTCCCGCAGCCAGAAGGACCGATAAACGCGGTAATCTCATTCTTCTTTATATCCAAATGAATCTTTTTTAACGCTTGAAAATTATCGTACCACAGATCCACGTCACTGACTAAAAGTTTTGTCTCGCTCATTTAATTGCCTCCTGCTAATTTTGAACCGATAAAGGAGCTTAAACCGTTAATAAGAAGGGTTAACACGATCAGAACGAAGCCCGTCGCAAACGCCTGATCCACATATATACCTTCCGTAGAAAGCACGTACATATGCAGGGATAGGGTCCGCCCCGACGAAAGCAAGTTTTTCGGCATATCCGTCGTCGTGCCCAGTGTAAACATCAATGCCGCCGTTTCGCCGACACAGCGACCGATGGCCAAAATAACTCCGGACAAGATCCCCGGAACGGCCACGGGAAGGACGACGCGCAGGATCGTCCGCAACTTTCCAGCTCCGAGGGCGAAGGAGGCGGAACGCAAACTATCATTCACCGCGATCAATGCTTCTTCCGTCGAACGAATAATCAGAGGCAGAATCATAATCGACAGGGTAAAAACCCCGGATAAAATCGAGTAGCCAAGTTTCAGCGCAATAGAGAAGAACAACATCCCAAACAAGCCGTAGAGAATGGAAGGAATTCCCGACAGCGTTTCCGTCGTCAGGCGGATCACTTCCACAATGCGACTGCCCTTTTTCGCATATTCGACCAAGTAAAAGCCCGTAAAGACGCCCAGAGGCGTGGCGATTACCAGAGATAAGACGACGACGATCAAAGTCGTAATAATAGCGGGAAACATGGACACGTTCTCCGTGGTGTAGGTCTTTTCAAACATCGCCGCATTTAAATGAGGAACCCCTTTTATCATAATGTATCCGACGAGAAGGATCAAAACGGCGAATGTGATAAAGGCCGCCGCGAGGATAAGACCGCGAACAATATTGGCGCGCGTTTTCATTACTTTATCCTCCTTTTCACTACATTAAACAAAAGATTGATCAGTAAAATAAAAATAAACAGAACCACAGCAGTTGCGATCAGCGCCTCTCTGTGGTCGCCGGTCGCATAGGCCATTTCCAGGACGATGTTTGCCGTCATCGTGCGCGTGCCCATTTTTATACTTGTAGGCACGATCGGTTGGTTCCCCGCGATCATAATGACCGCCATGGTTTCGCCGATGGATCGGCCGATGCCTAGAATAATGGCTGCTAAAATCCCGGATTTCGCTGCGGGAACGACGACGCGCATCAAGCTGCGTTCGTGGGTCGCGCCCAAGGCTACGGATCCTTGGTAGTAAGATTTCGGTACTGCGCGAAGAGACGATTCCGACAGACCGATAATCGTCGGCAATATCATAATCCCCAACAGCACCGAAGCCGTAAAGACCGTCATACCCGTACCGCCCCACCAGGATCGGACGATGGGGACAAAGACCATTAAGCCGAAGAAACCGTAAATAATCGAGGGGATCCCGGCCATTAAGTTGACGGCAGGCTTTAAAATTTTATAAAGGCTTTTCGGGCAATAAAACGCCATAAATACGGCGGTCAAAATGCCGATAGGCACCCCGACAATAACGGATCCGACGGTGACGCAGATGGATCCCACGATCATAGGCAGTATCCCGAAAGAAGCTGGAGTCGCCGTGGGCTTCCAATCCGTTCCCATCAAAAACTTCGCGATCCCCGTCTTTAAAATAAAAGGAACGCCGTTTTTAAAAATAAAGTAGCAAATGACAATAATGGAAAATACAGACAAAAGAGAGCATAACAAAAAAATAAACTCCCACGTTTTTTCATAACCTTTCGAGTGCATGGTCCTCCTCCTTTTCATCTGTACTTTATCAAGCCATTCTTAAAATAAGATACAGACTTTGTAAAATCTATGTAAACAAAAAACAGGTGTCCCTCGACACCTGTTCATTCTCCGTTTACTTAGCGAGATCAGCCCATTCGGTCAGGTCGCCTTTGTAAATGCTCTTAATTTTATCCATCGTAATGTCCTTCGCCGGATTGTCTTTATTGACGATAACGGCGATACCGTCTTGTGCCAATACCGTGCCTTGTACTTTATTTTTTTCTTCGTCTTTCAATTCACGAGAGGACATCCCGATTTGCGCCGTCCCTTCGGCAGCGGCCGTAATCCCTGCAGAAGAACCGTTGGATTGAATTTGAATGTTGGCTCCACTGTTCACTTTTTTGTACGCTTCGACTAATTTTTCCATAAGAGGGGTTACGGAAGTCGAACCGGCGACGGTAATTTCGCCGCTTACATTTCCCGGCGTATAGTCTTCTGCTTTTTCGTTCTTTACATAGCCTTCTTGTTCGGCAATCTCTTGGCCCTCTTTGGAGAGACAATACTTTATGAAGTCCGCCTCCAGAGAACCTTCCGCCGGTTCACCCTTGGTAACCAAAAGGAAGGGACGAGCCAATTTATAATCGCCGCTTAAAATGTTCGCGGGAGTAGCTTCTACGCCTTCCAGAGTCAATGCTTTCACCGTGTCGTTTAAAGAACCCAGAGAAATGTATCCGATCGAAGAGGGATTCCCTGCAACGGTGGTCATAACACCGTTGGTGGAATTTTGAACAGAAGCCGTAGCCGTCGTCGTATCAACTTCTTCTTCCCCGTTCTTTTCTACCAGACCTGCGATTTCCGTGAAAGCGCCCCGCGTGCCGGAACCGTCTTCACGGGTAATGACGGCAATTTGACCGAGCTTATCCAAGTCCCCCGCGTTTTCAGATCCCTCCGACGCATTAGCGGTGTTCGTTGCATTGGTCGTGCCGTTCGCAGCCGCTTGGTTGTTTCCTTCTTTTTCCTTGTTCCCGCCGGAGCATGCGACGAGGCTCAATGCCAAGATCGAAGCCCCAATGGCCATCTTTACATTTTTCAGTTTCATCATTGATTCCTCCTATAAAAATCTTCATCAACTACAGGCATTGTATCGGCCTGCGATTAAACCGATATGATTTTAATGTAAAGAGGATGTAAAAAAATTCAGTCTCAGAGCTACAGCAACTCGTCGATGTCGCTTACCATATCCCTCGGTTCAATGTCGGAAGGATAGCGACTGCGCAAATGACCGTCCCGATCGATGAGAAACTTTTCGAAATTCCAGTGAATGGCTTCTTGCCCCTCTGTCAACGCCCGGAAAAGCGGATGTGCGTTTTCACCCACAACTTCCACCTTGGAAAACATGGGAAAATTCACGCCGTATCGAGATTGAACAAATCCGTCAATGGCTGCCTCCCCTTCCGGTTCCCCGTCGCCAAATTGATTGCACGGAAAACCCAACACGACAAAACCGTCGTCCTTGTACCGCTCGTAAATACGCTGAAGCCCTTCGTACTGATGACTACATCCACAGGCACCGGCCGTATTCACCACCAAAACGACTTGGCCTCGATAACGATTCAAGTCAATCTCTTCCCCATAAATATCTTTGGCGGAAATCGCATACAAATTCATAAAATCCCTCCTCCCCCTACAGTATACGCTAAATCAAAACCTATCTCAAACAAAAATGCAAGCATTTTCACGGCCTCTCCTCCTGCCGCCGATTCCTTTCGTAGTCTTTAATCCAATCAACAACAAAAAAAGGACCAAGTCGATGACCTGATCCTTTTCGTTGATTTTCTTTGAAAGAAATTATCCATTTAAACGTTCGTAGTTTTCCAAACGTTCTTTCGCATTTCTTTCAGCTGCTTCGTAAAGTGCTTCTGCACGTTCGGGGAATAGCTTCTTCAAGGACGTGTAACGAACTTCGCCTTCGAGGAATTCTCTGTAGGGTTTCGTCGGTGCCTTGGAGTCGAGGCTGAAGGGATTCTTTCCTTCGTCCTTCAGGCTCGGATTGTATCTGTACAGATGCCAGTATCCAGTTTCAACGGCTTTCTTTTCTTCTTCGATGGAAACGCCCATGCCCTTACGGATACCGTGGTTGATACAGGGTGCGTAAGCGATAACCAAGGACGGTCCGTCGTAAGCTTCCGCTTCTTTAATGGCCTTGAGGGCTTGGTTCTTGTCGGCGCCGATGGCGATTTGTGCGACGTAAACGTAGCCGTAGCTGGTCATCATAAGACCCAAGTCTTTCTTGCGAACTTCTTTCCCGTTGGATGCAAATTTTGCAACCGCAGCGGTCGGGGTAGATTTCGAAGATTGTCCGCCGGTGTTGGAGTAAACTTCCGTATCGACAACCATGACGTTGATATTTTCGCCGCTGGCCAATACATGGTCTAATCCGCCGTAACCGATGTCGTATGCCCAACCGTCGCCGCCAAAAATCCATTGAGACGGTTTGATCAACAGGCGTTTCATGCTGTTAATGGATGCAAGCAACTTATCCGCTTCAGCATTGCCGGTCTTCTTATCGAGCAAGGGAAGGATCTTAGCAGCTGCAGCCTTGGTGACGGTATAGCTTTCAGGATCTTCCAACCAAGCGTCGAATGCCTTGGCGATTTCTTCATCGGCGCCCAATTCTTTGAATTCTTCCATGTGTTTTTGAATGGTTGCTCTTTGTTGGTTCACAGCAACCTTCATGCCGTAGCCGTATTCCGCATTATCTTCGAACAAGGAGTTTGCCCAAGAGGGACCTTGGTTCTTGTCGTTGGCACAGTAAGGCATACTCGGTGCGGAACCGCCCCAAATCGAGCTGCAGCCCGTTGCATTTGCAATCATCATGTGATCGCCAAACAGTTGTGTAATTAACTTAATATAGGGGGTTTCACCGCAGCCTGCGCAAGCGCCGGAGAATTCAAGGTGCGGCATGTGGAATTGCGAATTTTTCACGTTATCGGCAGGAATTTGATCTTGCTTGGACGTAACAGTTTCTGCAAATTTCCAGTTATCCACTTGTTTTTCGAACTCTTCTTCGAAGGGAACCATGACGAGCGCCTTTTCCTTGGCGGGACAAACTTGTGCACAGTTTCCGCAACCGGTACAGTCGAGAGGCGACACTTGAATGCGATATTCAAAGTTTTCCAAGCCCTTGCCGTTCGGTTTCTTCGTTTCGAAGGTTTCCGGTTTTTCAGCCGCTTCTTTTTCGTCTAACAGGAAGGGACGAATAACAGCGTGGGGGCAAACGAAGGAACATTGGTTACATTGAATACAGTTTTCGATTTGCCATTGGGGAATATTGACGGCGATGCCGCGTTTTTCGTATCTGGACGTACCGGACATGAAAGTACCGTCTTCCATGCCGACAAATGCGCTGACGGGAAGGTCGTTGCCTTCTTGACGGGTCATCGGTACGAGGATGTCGTTAATAAATGCCGGAGCGCCTTCGATTTCGTGGGATTCGGTTTCCGTTAAGTTTGCCCATTCCTTCGGATAATCGACTTTGTGTGCTGCGGTCATACCTGCATCGACGGCGGCATAGTTCATGTTGACGACGTCTTCGCCCTTGTGGCCGTAGTCTTTTACGATCGCTTCTTTTAATTTTTCAACGGCTACCTCTTCGGGGAGTACGCCGGAGAGTTTGAAGAAGGCCGCTTGCATAACCATGTTGGTGCGGTTTCCTAAGCCGACTTCGCCCGCGATCTTCGTTGCGTTAATGATGTAGAATTTTACATCGTTGGCAGCGATGGCGCGCTTTAAGCTGGCGGGAAGATTTTCTTCCAATTCCGCTTCATCCCAAGTGGTGTTCAGCAAGAACGTACCGCCTTTTTTGATGCCGCGAAGCAAGTCGTACTGATGTACGTAAGATTGCTTGGAGCAGGAGATGAAGTTTGCAGACGTTAACAGGTACGTAGACGTAATCTTGTTGTGACCGAAACGTAAGTGGGACATGGTAACGCCGCCGGATTTCTTCGAGTCATAGTCGAAGTAACCTTGTGCGTACATATCGGTGCCATCGCCAATGATCTTGATGGCGCTCTTGTTTGCACCGACCGTACCGTCGGAACCGAAGCCCCAGAATTTGCAACCAATGGTTCCTTCCGGTTCGGTTTCGATAAATTCATCGACATCCAAGGACAAGTTCGTTACGTCGTCTACGATACCGACGGTGAAGCCGTCTTTCGGTTCTTGCGCGCGCAAGTTCTTGAAAACTGCAAGCATTTGCGACGGAGTGGTGTCCTTACTGCCTAAGCCGTAACGGCCGCCGACGATCATGGGACGATTGTCTTTGTCATAGTACATATCTTTGACGTCGAGCATCAAAGGTTCGGAAGAAGCGCCCTTTTCTTTGGTGCGGTCTAAAACGGCGATTCTCTTAACGCTCTTCGGCATGGTGTCCAGGAAGTGTTTCTTGGAGAAGGGACGATAGAGGTGAACCTTGAGTACCCCTACTTTTTCGCCTTTAGCATTTAAGTAGTCGACAACTTCTTCAAGGGTTTCCGTAACAGAACCCATTGCAACGATAACGTCTTCTGCATTTTCGTCGCCATAGTAGTTGAAAAGGCCGTAGTCTCTGCCGGTGAGTTCGGAGATTTGTTTCATGTAATCTTCCGTAATTCCGACAATATCCGTGTAGAAGTGGTTTGCCGATTCTACTTCTTGGAAGTAGATGTCCGGGTTTTGTGCCGTACCGCGAACTTCCGGATCTTGGGGAGCCAAAGCGCGAGCTCTAAATGCGTTGACCGCATCCATGTCCACGAGCTTTGCCAAGTCGTCGTAGTCGAGAACTTCGATCTTTTGGATTTCGTGAGACGTACGGAATCCGTCGAAGAAGTGAACGAAAGGTACGCGACCTTTAATGGCGGCCAAGTGCGCAACGCCGGCCAAGTCCATGGCTTCTTGTACGGAACCGGATGCGAGTAAAGCAAAACCGGATGCGCGAGCAGCCATAACGTCTTGATGGTCACCGAAAATGCTCAGTGCGTGGCTGGCCAATGCACGTGCAGCGACGTGGAATACGCCGGGAAGCAATTCCCCTGCGATCTTGTACATATTCGGCAACATAAGTAAAAGGCCTTGAGAGGCAGTATACGTCGTGGTTAATGCACCTGCTTGAAGAGCACCGTGTACAGCACCTGCCGCACCGGCTTCCGATTGCATTTCCTTTACGGATACTTCGTTGCCGAAAATATTCTTTCTGTGATTACTGGCCCATGCATC
The DNA here is from genome assembly GCA_023393815.1 of Bacillota bacterium. Lineage (GTDB taxonomy): Bacteria > Bacillota > Clostridia > Tissierellales > Peptoniphilaceae > Aedoeadaptatus. The sequence goes on from JAEXBU010000043.1 coordinate 7,885, forward strand.
AATATGTTCTGCCATGGGAGATGAGGGCGTGATCGGGTAGATACACGCTAAGTCAGAGAACGCGTAAGCCACGTGCGCGGCCGCGGTGTTCCCATCCATTGTTTTCATCGTCTTTGCCATTTCAACCTCCTAAATAAACAACATTTTCCTATACGTCAATTATATCAGCCATCAATTGAAATTCAAGTCGCTGACCTAAGTATTCAATATTTCAATTCGTCAAAAAACAAACATTCCGATAAAAACTTTACCGTCCCCTTTTGTTTTTTTCGATGGAGTCCAGAACCCGTTGATTTAAGGCCAAAGCCGCATTATAACCCATTTCCTTCTGCTTAAAGTTTCTCGTGGCGATTTCAATAATCATAGATGTATTTCGCCCCGTGCGCATGGGAATTTCGATTATGGGCACCGCTTTATCCAAAATTTCGATCTGCTCATCTTCTATTCCGAGTCGGTTGTAGTCCGCAAAATCGTCCCACTGGGTCAATTCGATTACCAGTTCCACTTCTTTTTCTTCCATAATGCAACCGATACCAAACAGCCGCTCCACGTCGATAATGCCAATCCCGCGAATCTCCATAAAGTGGCGGGTAATCTTCGGCGATGTACCGATAAGGCGGTTATCGATCATGCGTATTAGGACGGAATCGTCGGCAATAAGCTTATGTCCTCCGGCAATTAGATCCAGGGCGGTTTCCGACTTGCCAATGCCGCTTTCGCCAATAATTAAAACGCCTACCCCGTAAATGTCCAATAAAATGCCATGTTTTCGAATCGACGGCGCCAAGGCGCGCTCCATATAGGTGATCAATTTGTTCACCGCCCGAGAGGTGGAGTCGGCGGTTCGCAAAATGGTACAGTTATTTTGTCTGGCGTAGCCGATCATTTCGGGAAAGACCGCTTGATTTCGGGTGATGATCATTACCGTGATTTTGTGTTCAAAAAGTGCCTTCAAGCGCATCTCGCGAACTTTCGAATCCAGACCCTTTAAGTAATACCACTCCGCCCCGCCGATCACTTGAATGCGATCGGCAACAAACTTCGTATAAAAACCGCAGAGCTGCAAACCCGGACGATTAAATTCCGAGGAATACAGCCGAACGGTGCGCGTGTTGTCGGCCTGATGGATCACTTCAAAGTCGTTGTCTTCGATTAATTCCTGCACGCTGACGCTCATTTTTTTATTGCTCATCTTTGCCTCCTTGAAAATAATCGTATACGGATTGCGCCGCCACTTTTGTCATACCGTCCACAGCCGCCAAGGTTTCCACATCCGCCGACTTGATCTTCGACAGGGATTGAAACGCACGCATTAAGGCTTGTTTTCGCTTAGGCCCGATCCCTGGAATGGGATCCAGCTCCGACTGAAAACCCGCCTTGGAGTGGAGACTGCGATGGTAAGTGATGGCGAAACGATGGGCTTCTTCTTGAATTTGATAGGTCAACCGGTAAATAGGGGAATTTTTCGCCACGCGAATTTCTTCCTTATTGAAGTAAATGCCCCTCGTTTTGTGAAAATCATCTTTGACCAACCCTGCCACGGGAATATCTAAGTTCAACTCTCTTAAAACCCTTAGGGCTTGGGTGACTTGCCCCTTTCCACCGTCCATAAATATAAGGTCGGGAAAAGTCGCAAAACCCTTGCTCTCGCCGATCCCCGCCTGCTCCTTCAATCCCCGCTTAAAGCGGCGGCTTAATACTTCTCTAAGGGAGGCGTAGTCGTCGGGGCCCTGCACGTCTTTGATGCGAAAGCGCCGGTAGTCCGTTTTCTTCGGAAGACCGTCTTCAAAGACAACCATGGAACCGACGGATTCCACACCGGATATATTAGAAATATCGTAAGCCTCGATGCGCGTCAAGGGACGATCTATGGCCAATTGTTTTTGCAAGGCTTCCAAGGTCGTCTCTACGCTTTTTTGCTTGCTTCGCATTTGATCGGAATGCTTGTCCAACATATCAATGGCGTTTTTTCGCACCATGGACATAATCTTCTTCTTCTCTCCTATCTTCGGCACGACGATATGCACAAAAGAGCCTTTTTTCTCCGTAAGCATGGCTTCGATAAGTTCTCTCTCGTCGAAATACTCGTGTACGTAAAGTTTTCCGGGAATGTAGGCCGTTCCGTGGTAAAACTGGGTAATAAAAGCCTTCAACAGTTGATCCGGACTGTCTCCGTAGGGATTTTCCATAAAGAAATGTTCTCGCCCCATATTTTTCCCTCGACGAAAGAAAAAGATTTGAATGCATACGTCCTGTCCGTCCGCGGCGAGACCGATGACGTCGAATTCGTCGTCTTTTCCCGCGGCGGTAATGCGCTGCTTTTCCGTCAATGTGGCGAGGGCTTGCAACTTATCGCGAATTTCTGCCGCCTTCTCGAATTCCAAAGCCTTGGACGCTTCTTTCATTTCCGCTTCCAGTTCCCCGAGAAAGGCCACTTTTTTCCCATCGAGGAACGCTTCGATCGTAGCGATATAGCCGTCGTACGCCTCTTTCGACACGGCACCGATACAAGGCCCGGCGCAGCGACGAATGTGGTAGTTCAAACAGGGACGCACCACGGGATTCGGCTTTGAAAGGTCCAGCTTGCAATTTCTCAAGGGGAAGCGCTCGTGTAAAATGTCGATGGCATGGTTTACAGCGAGCACGTCGGGAAAGGGACCGTAATAGCGCGCGCCATCCTTTAACACGCGTCGGGTCTTCAGTAGGCGAGGGTAAGGCTCATCGGTTATTTTCATGTAAGGATATTGCTTGTCGTCGCGCAACAAAATATTGTACTTCGGCAAATACTCTTTAATCAGGTTGGACTCCAGTATCAAGGACTCCAGTTCGCTGGAAACGATAATGTATTCGAAGTCTTCAATGTGCGAAACCATGCTCCGCACTTTCTTGTCTTTTTTTCCGTAAGAGCCGAAATATTGACGCACCCGCTTTTTTAAATTTTTCGCCTTTCCCACGTAAATAATTTGATCCAGCTTATTTTTCATTAAATAGACGCCCGGATCTTCCGGCAATGTTTTTAATTTGTCTCGAATGGCCGTTTGACTCATGTCACGCCCCTCTTCCTAGTAAAAAACTGACCCGTCGGTCAGTTTTACAAACGAATATTATTTTTTAAACTGTCGAAGGTCTTCTCGCCGATCCCCGGCACTTCCTTTAAATCCTCCACCGCCGTAAAGGGGTGAGCCGTGCGATATTCAATAATTTTGTCGGCCGTTTTCTCGCCGACTCCCGGCAAGCTCATCAGTTCTTCTTTCGAACCGTTTTGTATACTTACCGGACCGCCCGAGGACTCCGGCGCCGCAACCCCTTGGGGCGCGTTTTCGCCAACTTTGGGGATATATAGTTTTTCTTCGTCGTTTAATTTCTTCGCCAAATTAATCTGCGACGTATCGGCATTGCCCACGATTCCGCCCGCGGCGGTAATGCCGTCTTTGACGCGGGCGCCTTTTTCCAATTCGTAGAGCCCGGGATTTTGAACGCACCCGCCGATATCCACGTAGATGGATCCTCCCATCGTCGCCTCTTCCATTTCGGCCTCGGCGCTTTCCAACTCTTTCGAATCGGCTTTCCCTTCGTCCGCCGCAACAAAAAAATCCTTCTTCCCTTCGTCCGCCTTGAGTCGATAATTGTAGTAAGACACCGTAAGAACCAGCACACAGGCGAACACGAAGGCCAGTTTCTTTTCCCGATCGGTGAGTTTCATAGAACCACCGAAAAAATACTATTTCACGCGAGCGATGGCTTCGACTTCCATAACTACATTTTTCGGCAAAGCGGACACGGCTACACAACTTCTGGCGGGCTTATGATCGGTGAAAAATTCCCCATAGACTTCGTTAATTTCCGCAAACTGTTCCATGTCCAAAATAAACAGATTCACTTTCATCACGTGATCGAGGTCGGAGCCGGATGCTTCCAGTAAATTTTTCAGATTCGTTAAGCTTTGGCGCGTGGCCTCTTTAATGTCGGTCTTCACTTCCCCGGTTTTCGGATCGACGGGGATTTGACCCGATAAATAAACGACGCCGCCGTCTTCCACTGCTTGCGAATAGGGCCCGATGGCGGCCACGGTCTTGTCCGTTTGAATCATTTTCATTGTTCTTCCTCGCTTTCTCGATTGTCTCTCGCCCAAAGGCGTTCCAAATTATAAAACTCTCGCATATCTCGGTGGAAAATATGGACGATAACGTCGTCGTAGTCCAAAATAATCCAGCGCGATTGGCCGTTTCCCTCGTGGTGGAAGGTATGGTAGCCCGCTTCTGCCATTTTATCTTCCACTTCTTCGGCGATGGCGTTTAGCTGCGGGGTGGAATTTCCACTAATAATGACAAAGTAATCGGCAATGGACGTCATGCCGCGAATATCCATCACCTGAATGTCGGCGCCGCCTCTTGCATCGGCGCTTTTTTCTATGATTTCCAACATCCTTTGCATCGTTTCTTCGCTCATACGTACCTCCTTCATTATGTTTACCCTCTTTTTACGGCTTTACATTCATCTTGTGGAATAATTGATCGGTGGCGTCGAAATCCACGACGTAATAGCTCAAGCCACCGATCATATCCGCCGTGCCGGGAATCGTCGCCGTTTGAAGATTTTCCTGTCCGATGGACAGCATGGTAAGCCCCATACGCGAGACTTTGGACAGGGGCATATTGCTCGTCGTATTATCCATATAGCTGACGAAAAGAGATGGCGCGTGCAACAACCCCTTGGAACTCTTTACTCTGTCCACGAAGGCCGACATAAAGGCCTGTTGCGCTTTGACGCGATCCAAATCGGCGTTCTTGTATCCCTTTCGGAAGCGCAAAAATTGCATGGCCTGATCCCCGTTTAGGTGCTGCTGTCCTTCCTTTAGGTGAATAGAAAGGGGCGGATCTGCCGAGGGATCCTCGTAATCCATATCCATGGGCACGTAGACGTCGATCCCGCCGACAATGTCCACGACATCTTTAACAAAGGCGTAGTCCACGACAATGTAATAGGGAATGTTCAAATCGAAATTTTTGTTCACCGTCTCAAGAGCCAGATCCGCCTTGCCGTAAGCGTAGGCGTGATTTAACTTGGTCTTTCCGTGGTCTTCAATTTTCACCCGACTGTCTCTGGGAAGAGAAAGCAATGAAGCCGTCTTTTTATCTCCGTCCACGTCGAGTACCATCATAACGTCGCTTCGGGTATTTTCCGCTTTTTTCGAATTCAAGCTGTCTACGCCAATTAAAAGCACTTGAAACTTTTCATTGCTGTTTTGCAAATCGCTGATCCACGTCTTAGCCTCGGAATCGCCCGCCATGGTCGTATAAAAGTGTAGACCGAACCCGGCGACAAATACGACGAGCAGGGTAAGGAAAAACCCGCGAAAAAAACTTTTCATCCTATTCTCTCCATATAATCATTGTAGCAGCGCACGGTATCCGGAAAAATAGGTCCGCCTCGTTGAACGAGAAACAATAAGTTATTTTGAACCGACGCGGCCATCGCCTTATCCAAGTCGTCCTTCGCCATCTCCCGCAAGCGATCCACGCCGTCAAAATCACGCATGGGCTCCAGGTAATCGGCCAAAAAAATCACTTCTTCCAAGGGAGACATATGATCGATTCCCGTCGTGTGGTAGCGAATGGCGCGGAGCACTTCCTCGTCGGTTATGCCGTAGTCGATTTTCGCCACCTGCTCCGCCACGTACCCGTGAAGAACTTGGGGAAACGCCTTAAAACGATCCAAATGCTCTACCTTCAACCGCTCGGCCTCTTTCCACAAGAGATCCGCGTCCTTATATTTACAGATGTCGTGAAACAGGGCGGCGGTTTCGGCCTTTTCTATGTCGAGGTCGTGCTCCTTGGCGAGGGCAACGGCCGTCTCCGCCACGCGCAAAATGTGTTTATAACGCTTTTCGCCGATTTTTTCGACGATGCCGTCAAATACAGGCTTTTTCAATAGATGTAAAACCTCTTCTTCCTAATATAGGCCATGACTTCGTCGGGAATAAAATACTTGACCGACTTTCCTTGACGAATGCGGTTCCTTAGCGTCGTGGAGGAAATTTCCAATAGCGGCGTATCAATTAAGACGATGTCTGCATCGTAGGTCGTCTTCAGGTAACGAATTTCCTCGCGAATCGCTTCTTTTGTGATGGCTCCGTCTCCCGGACGCACCGCCACGGCGAAACGGGTTAACTTTGCCAATGCGTCAAAGCGCTTCCACGTCTTTAAATCCTGCAAAATATCGGAACCCAAAAAGAAATAGAATTCTCCGTCCCCGTAAACTTTTTTCAGCTCGGTCAAGGTTTCAACGGAATAGGTCGTCTCCGTCTTTACAACTTCCAAATCTGACGTATCGAAATAGTAATTTCCCGCCACGGCGAGATCCACCATTTTTAAGCGCTCCTTCGCCGCGACGGAGTAGTCCCGCTTATGGGGCGCATTGCCCGTGGGAATAAAGATCACCTTATTCAAACCCAAATGGGCGCGCATATATTCACTCATCATCAAATGCCCCATGTGGATCGGATTAAAGGATCCGCCCATGATCCCGATTTTCATACCTACTCCAAGACGATGCCGGGATCGTCCTCACGAGGCCTATAGAGGGTAAGCTTGCTGCCGATCCCTTGCACGAACTCCGCATGAAGAGCCTCCGTCAACGTCTCCGCCGCTTCCTTTAAATCGACTGCCGTGTTTTGTAAAAGGGCAATCTTCACCAGCTCATGATCGTTCAATAATTGGTCGATTTGTTCAATGACCCCCGGCGTAATCCCGTTTTTTCCAATTTGCATCAGCGGCTTCATGCCGTGCGATAAGCGTTTGAGCTGCGCCCGTTGTTTTCCTGTAATCATAAACTCCCTACTCGAAAAATTCAAATTCATACTCCGCAATAAATACGGATTGACCCTCTTCTATGCCCAATTCCCGCAACCTGTCGATGACGCCGTTTTTCCTAAGATTTTCTTGGAAATAGCGCAAAGAATCCCGATCGTCGAAGAATGTAGAACCTAAGAGACGCTCGATATACGGCCCGTCCACAATGTAGCGGCCATTTTCCTTGCGTACGGAAATACCCGGTTCTTTTTCTTCTTCCTCCACATAGTAGTCTTCATCCAGGCTATCGTATTCGATATCCGTGTTTTCCAAAACGTCGTATACCTTGTAAAGCATCGGCATGACGTCTTTGGTCGTCGCTGCCGAACCGGAAAAGACGGTATACCCGCGCCGTTCCAGTTCCGCCCGAAGTTCCGGCTCCCGCGCCTGTGCTTCGGGTAAATCCATTTTGTTAATAAAGACGACTTGTGCCTTGTCCTTTAATGCCTCATTGTAGCCTTTAAGCTCTCGGTTAATGGCTTCAAAATCCTCCAGGGGATCTCGGTAATAGGCACCGCTTCCGTCCAACACGTGTATTAACACGCCGGTGCGCTCCACGTGGCGCAAAAAGTCGTGACCTAAACCCACGCCTTCCGATGCTCCCTCGATCAACCCCGGAATGTCGGCACAGACAAAACTTTTGCCCGGCCCCAAATAGACCACGCCCAAATTCGGAGACAAGGTCGTAAATTCATAATTGGCGATTTTCGGCTTTGCGCTGGAAATCACGGACAACAGCGTCGATTTTCCCACATTGGGAAAGCCTACGAGACCTACGTCGGCAAGAAGCTTTAATTCCAAAATAATATTTCGCTCCTGCCCCTTAAAACCCATCTGCGCAAAGGTGGGCGCTTGCCGCGTACTGGTCGAGTAGCGGGCGTTGCCCTTTCCGCCCCGGCCGCCTTGAGCAATAACGAAACGCTGATTCGGCTCCTTCATGTCCACGATGATTTTTTTCGTCTTTTCATCTCGCACCAACGTGCCTACGGGAATTTTCAACACAACATCGTCGGCATCGGCTCCAAATTGCTTTTTGCTTCGGCCGTTTTGTCCATTTTCTGCTTTGTAAAGTCGCTTATAGCGAAAATCCATCAACGTCCGCATATTCTCATCGGCCATCAGCACGACGCTTCCGCCCCGGCCGCCGTCGCCGCCCGCCGGACCGCCGGCCGGAACATATTTTTCTCTACGCCACGCCACGGCGCCGTCGCCGCCATTTCCGGCCTTCACCGTAATGGCACATACATCGACAAACATCGAACACCCCCATTGTTATTGCTATTATAACATAGTCCGTTTTATCAAAAGATCTTCCATGTCTAAACTATGTATAAGAAAAAATAAACCGCAGATTTCTCTGCGGTTTCTCTTATGCTAATTCTTCTAAGGGAAGAACGTTAACTACTTTTTTCTTTTTCCCGCGACTTTCAAAGGAAACGCGTCCGTCGGCGGTGGCAAATAAAGTGTCGTCGCTGCCGATTCCTACGTTTAACCCGGGATGAATCTTCGTGCCTCGTTGACGTACGAGAATGTTGCCGGCTAATACGTGTTGACCGTCGCCCTTCTTCACGCCGAGACGTTTCGATTCGGAGTCGCGACCGTTTTTCGAGCTACCCATTCCCTTCTTCGAAGAGAAGAGTTCAAGTGTAAACAGAATCATCTAAACCTCCTGAGTCTCTATTGTAATGTAATTTTTGTATGCACCTTCGATGGCTTCCAAGCCGACGACCATGGAACGAAACAAAAGCTCCGTTTCACGAGACACCTTCTCTTCCGGCAGACGAACGCTTATATAAGCCTCCGCCTGTTCGTAATGCATGGTGTCTTCGTCCATTGAAAGCAAGGTCTCCATGGACAAAGCACAGGTCAAAGTTAGGGCACTCACCCCGTGACAGACAATTTCGCCTATCGCATCCCCTTGCCCTGCGTGATTGTTCGCCAAAAATCCCAAGATTTTTCCGCGGCGAACAAAAAGAATGACGCGCGTCATTATGCCAAGGATCCGATTTCTACCAGTGTATACGGTTGACGATGGCCACGCTTTGTGCGTTCGTTTTTCTTCGGTTTGTATTTGTATACGATAACCTTTTTGTCTTTCGCTTGTTTTAAAACTTTTGCTTCGACTTTCGCATCGGCTACATAGGGTTTGCCTACGTTCACACTGCCATCCTTCTCGACGAGAAGAACCTTATCAAAGGTTACGACATCTCCTTCGTTGGCATTGAGCTTTTCCACCTTCACCAAGTCTCCTTCGTGAACGGTATATTGCTTTCCGCCGGTTTCAATCACTGCGTACATTGTAGCACCTCCTCTTTACAAGACTCGCCCCAATAGGTGCTGTGCTTCTAACCTATTAAGCGCGGTTACATCACAGTATGTTACCACATATTCCGCGAGATTACAATTCTTTATCCCGTTTTAATTTATTCTTTACCGCTTCCCGGTGCCTATTTTCCGCTTCCCGGTACTGCTGTTCAAAGGAAAGTTCCTTCCGCTGGCGGGCGATTTCAAACAGTCCCATGGCACTAAAACCGTAAACCGTCGTCGTCATCGGCCCTTCGGACAATTCCTCCTGCATTATAGCGGAAAGAGACGCCATTTGTTCCTCGTCCATGCCGTGAACAAAGTCGACGACGATCATGCCGCTTAGATTGCGAAGTCGAATTTGTTTTGCAATCTCCTCCGCCGCCTCCCTGTTTACTTTCAGGCGCATGGCATCGAAAGAGCCCTTCTCTTTTACCGCCGCCATGTTCACGTCGATCACATGGGCTGCTTCCGCCCGTTCGATGACCACATTGCCCCCGGACGGCAGGGGAATTGTCTTCATGAAAATCGAGTTCCACTGGCTTCGCCACTTGGCCGTGGAGCGAATACTGAAGGACGGATCCACGATAAAATCCATGTCGCCGGGCAAATTGGCCACGAGTTTTTTGTCGTTGATGACCATCGGCAGATCCCGGTAGCGATTGAGAAAATCCATGCCGCGATCCTGACTTAGCAGAAGTTGCGTAGGGGGCAGAAAATGCACCGACTGCTCGATTCGTTCCTTCATGACGCTCAGCCGACGGTACTCCTCCGTCATAGCCTCCGGCCGACAGATGCGAGCTTCTGTGCGAATAATCATGCCACACGGTTCCTCCAACTGTGCAGCCCACCCTTTCAGCCGCTTGACGATCGCCTCGTCGTCGATGCGCTTCGACACGCGAATTCCGTTGGACTTCGGCAGCAGCACGAGATGTTCGCCCCGCAAACTGTAATCCATAGAAAGCACGGCCCGCTTTTGATCCAGGGGCGCCTTTTTCACTTCCACTATAACGGCGTCTCCGCCTTTTATGATCTTTCGGTAGGCCTTCGGATAGACGTTTTTCATAGGCAAATAGCCCGTATCCTTTTCTCCGAAATCGACAAAAGCGCAATCCATGGCAGGCAGCACATTTTTCACGTGGCCCCGGTAAATGTTGCCAACCGCGGACTCCTTGGATAACAGGTGAATTTCACGAATTTCCTCCTCCACCATTAAGCCCATGATTCGCGGAGCCTCGCCATCGGCGAATAAATAAGCTCTAGAACCGTACTTCATGATCGTCACCGTCCCAACTTTTGATTCGACGAATTTGAATATAGTCGATATCCGCGCCTGCAGAGGCGAAGAGTCCCGTTAAAAAGCGATCGGGGCGAAGATTCCCGTTGGCGCCCGCCCGCAATATGGCGTAAAGAGCCGCGCCCTGTGCTTCTTCTTCCCAGCGAAGGGAAAAAATGCCGTCTTTGATATCCTCTTCCACGATCACCCGACGCTTCCCTTTTTTCTTTCTCCTTCGCACCAAAATCACATCCTGTGCCATCGCCTTATCCGCCGACATCTTCAACGCGGCCGCATCTTCGTAATGCGTCGACGGAAAAAAGAAGCGGTACTCCGTTTTCGCGATCCGCTCGAACACCGCTTTCGGATCGAAATCCGCCGTGACCTCGATAATCTCCAAGCCCGAAGGCAACGCACGATTCAGGGTCTTCTTTACGGCCTCGGGATCAGAACCGTCTTCCACTTCCATGTCCATCACTTCAAATTCACTTTCCATTCCCACGCTTAAAGGCTGCGCAATGGAAAGTTTTTGATGGGGATTAAACCCTTCGGACCAAAGAATGGGAATATGCGTCCTTTGAATGGCTCGATTAAATACGCGAATCGTATCCAAATGGGAAATGAATTTAATCATGCCCGTCTTTTTAAACGCCAGGCGCAGTTGCATGAAACACCCCCCACATTTCGCAATTTTCCATGCCGCAACCGTTGCACCTTTTGCGGCAATCCGGCGTCGTCATCGCCTCTTTAGATTTTTCGTATTCCTTCCATAAGTAATCCTTTTTCACGCCGATGTCGATAAAGTCCCAAGGCAAAACTTCGTCCCGCCCCCTCGTTCGATTGGCGTAGAAATCCCCGTCGATTCCCGCCTCTTCCATAGACTTAACCCATACGTCGTAGTGGAAATATTCGCTCCAACCGTCGAAAATCTGTCCATTTTCGTAGGCACGCAAGAGTAACTTGCCGATGCGACGATCCCCTCTAGCCAAAATTCCCTCCATGCGGGAAACGTAGGGCTCGTGGTACTGGAATTTCACCTTCGGGTCCCGTACCGCCCCCTTGACAGCGCGGATCTTTTCAAAAAATTCGTCGATGGTATTCTGCCCCACCCATTGAAAGGGCGTAAACCCCTTGGGCACGAAACAGGAAGCCGACGCCGTGACGCGGAAATTCCCCTGTATTTCTTCTTTGGGACGATTAAAAAAGGCGTCCTTTACCTTGTAGGCCAAGTGGGCAATCCCCAATACATCGTCCAACGTCTCTCCGGGCAAGCCGATCATAAAATACAATTTGATCCGACTCCACCCTTCGTGAAATACAGCGTCAACCACGCGCATTAAATCGTCTTCCGTCACGTTCTTGTTAATCACATTGCGCATCCGTTGACTTCCCGCTTCCGGCGCGAAGGTCAGGCCGCTTTTGCGCACTTTTTCAATTTCTTTCAACACGTCCACGATAAAACTGTCCAAGCGCAAAGAAGGCAAACTAATCCCCACGTTTTTATCCTCATACCTTTTTCCCAATTCCCGCACCAAGGGCATAAGCTTCGTGTAGTCGCAAGAGGAGAGAGAGGTGAGGGAAATTTCATCGTAGCCGGTATTTTCCAATATGGATTGCGCCATGTCCATCAAGGTGTCCATGTTTCTTTCCCGAATGGGTCGATACATCATTCCCGCCTGGCAAAAACGACAGCCTTGCGTGCATCCGCGGAACAACTCGAGCACCGCCCGATCGTGGACGGTCTCTAAAAAGGGCACGATCTGCCTCTCCAGCTGAAAGGCGGCGTTCATATCGTGGAGGCGCACCCGCTTAATTACCGATTTCGCCGCGTCCACCTTCGGCTCATGACTTTGTATCGTCCCGTCTTCATGGTAGCGTACCCTGTAAAGGGAGGGCACATACACGCCTTCAATGGAAGCGAGGGAAAGGAGAATGGCCTCGCGCGAATATCCGGCGTCCTTCCCCTCTTTGATCTTGTCCATAACCTGAATGTTCAGCTTCTCCCCCTCGCCGATGAGAAAGCAGTCTATAAAATCCGCCAAAGGCTCCGGCGTCGTAGCACAGGGGCCTCCGGCCATGACGAAGGGATCCGATTCCCCTCTCTCCTCGGCGAGCAAGGGAATGTTCGCCAAATCCAACATATAGAGGATATTGGTATAACTCATTTCGTATTGGAGAGTAAAGCCCACCACGTCGAAAGCAGAAAGGGGCGTCTTTGTCTCCAAGCTGTATAGAGGAATTTCTTCCTTTCTCATAGCCTCGGCCATGTCCGGCCACGGCGCAAAGGCGCGTTCACAGGCGTAATCCGTCTCGTTCATGGCAAAATACAGAATCTGCATTCCCAAATGGCTCATGCCCACTTCGTACACGTCGGGAAAGCAAAAGCAAAAGCGGAGCACCGCCTCGTTCTTGGCAATGCTGTTCAACTCGCCGCCGATGTAGCGCGCAGGCTTTTCCACCTTCTTTAAACATTTTTCCAACCGTTGCACGTCTATCATGAAAACCTCTTTCTATGGTTTCGTGTTTTTGCAGTCTAACGCCCTTTGAAAAAGGACCAAAAGGACTTTTTCTCTCCTTTTTCGGCAGCGTATTCACCATTCAAAGAAAAGGCCGGATTTTCCCTTTCGTAAAAATACAAAGCGTCGCAAAGATCCAATCCTTCCGCCGCCTCCATCGCCTCTTTGTCCCCCGGCTTCAGTCGATTCAAAACCACTGCGACGGGCACGGCGCACTTATTTTTTCTTAGGATAAATCGTATGCGGTCGTAGGCCCGAAGGGAGCCGGGGCGGTTGACGAGCACGCAGTAAAACCGGTCGGCCACTTGAGCCCAGTCGAGTATATCCTCGTCGCGGTAGCGGGACAAATCCACGAACACATCGTCGTCCCCCAGATTTTCCACGGCTCTTTTAAAATCCGCCTCGCCGATCTCTTCCAAATCGTGAAAAATATTTCCCTGAATCAGGTCGTAACCGTCCCCTGAAATAGCCACCTCCGCCACAGGCTTTCCCCGAAGAAAATCCATGTAGTCGTCAATGGCATCCGGCGCCTCGTCAATAAACAAATCCTGCACCCGCGTGCGATTGGATCCTTCAATCAAAAGACCCTTGGCCTCCCTGGCAAAGTCCCGCGCCATGGTGCTCACGCCACAGCCGCCTACGGTCGAAATCAATACGTGTATCATACTTACTCCGTTTCCAATCGCGTTTCCGTCGGAAGATTTTCATTTTTAATCTCCTTATAGAAACCGAAATACTGTGCCAGCACCTGCTGCATAATCGGCCCGCAGTTAGCCCCGTTTCCTCCTTGGAACAAAACTACGGTGACCGCCACCTCCGGATCGTCCGCCGGCGCGTAACCTACCTGCCATGCAAAGGCATCGTAGGTTTCGTTTGTATAAGGATTGGCTCCGGCACGCTCGGCGCTTCCGGTTTTCATGGCCACTTCCACGGGGAAATTCTTAAACAAATTTCCATTCAATCCGGAAAGAGATACGAGCTCCATGCCCTTTCGGAGATCCTTATAATATTCCGGCTTCAGACCCACCTGTTTTACCGGCTCTTTCTCGTGATCCTTGCCGCTAAGCAAGGTGAGCGGATACAGGTTGCCGCCGTTGGCAAGAGCCATGGCGTAGCGGTTCATTTCCACCGGCGTGTAGGCGTTGGATCCCTGGCCGATAACCACGTTCATCGTATCCGCCATATTCCAATTGGCCTGATCGATGTAGGTATACTTTAACAAATCCGCCAAAGGCACCCGTTGCCCCTTGCCGGTCTTGTCCGAGTCCACCTTTAAATCCTTTAAAAACGAATATACTTCTTCCCGCGTCATGGGCTTTTTGTCGTCCAGCGTCTTCACAATGGCATCGACGGCCGCATCCTTTTCCTTGTCCGAGGAAAGCCCGCCCATGTAGACGGAGCGATTTTCGTTTAAATGGCGGCGCAAGAGCGCCTTCAGCGTCTTCTTTTTCGACTCGGGATCGGGAATGGTACCCTTGATCTCCCGCGGAATTTGAATTTCGAGCCCCGTCCGTTCGCCGAGGCCATAGCGCTTCGCCATGGCGGCGATTTCCGAAGGCTTTACCTGCAAGCCTAAATCGATACCCGCCCGTTGGTCTTCCCCCAAACCTAAAGAATAGAAATAGTAATTGCAAGAATCCCGAAGAGCGTAGGCCAGAGTTTCCCTTCCGTGCACTTCCCGCTGTTGGTTCCACAGCCAGCAGCCGAAAATTTGCCCGCCGACGTCCACATAGCCCCCGTCTTGAATGGCCATGTCGGGATCCAACCCCTTCTCTAAGGCGGCCGATGCGGTCACCATTTTAAAAATACTGCCCGGCTGAATGGCCGATTGCATGGCGATATTGTACAGAGGGCGGGGCGCCAATTGATTCTTCTCTTCCTTCGGCTTCAAACTTTCCCACGCCGACGGGTTGATCCCCTTGGCAAACAAATTCGGATCGTAGGAAGGATAATTGGCGAGAGCCAACACCTCGCCTGTATGCACGTCGGTCACCACTACGGCGCCAGACGTCGCATTTTTAAAGGCCGTCCCCTTTTCCCGGCTGGTCATGTACTGAAACGTTCCCCACGGCGAAACGTACGGAGTCGCCGTGCGGATTTGTTGGAGCACCATGGCCAAACTTTCCTCCGCCTTTTTTTGAAGCTCGATGTCGATACTTAATCGTACATCCTTCCCCGGCTTCGGCTTTTCTTCTCGCAAAACGCCGGTGGTGTTTCCCGAAGAATCCACAGACACAGTCTTTCTGCCGTCGACCCCCTTCAGAGTGTCTTCGAAAACCTGTTCCATCCCCGTCTTTCCGATTAAATCGTTGCGATTGTAGCCGCGCTTTTTAATGTACTTGTCGATTTCCTTCTCTTGCGCGATGTTTCCGATGTACCCCAGAACGTGCGCCGCCAAATTCCCCTCAGGATAATAGCGGATCGGTTCCATGGAAATGTGAATGCCCGCGCGATTAGAGAGTTTTTCCTCGATCTTTGCCACCGTTTCATTTTCAATTTCGTAGGCGTAGTTAATGGGCATATAAGCGTAACTTCCCTGACTGCCGATAGCGTTGTAGACGTTTAAAATGCCGGATACTTCGTAGGGGCTCAAATGTCCATCGATGTCGTAACGCTCCCTTAAGGCGTTAAAAATCTTCTCAGAAGAAGAGGCCTCCTTCAAGCCTGCTCCCTTCGCCAAATCCAGGGCGTTGTTCAGTTGCGTATAGGTCGGCTTTTCTCCGCCTACGGAAATCCCCGTGACCGTGCCCTCGTCGATTAAGTACGTTTGAATCTTCTCCGGCATTCCTTCGAGGGCAACGAAGGCCTTTCTATTTTTCTTTTGCGTCACCGCGCGAACCAAAGCGTCATAGGCTAAGTTGCCCTTTTTGTCGACGACTACGGTTTTTTTGCCCTGTTTCTTTAACGAAAGATCGGCCCCCTTCTTTACGGCAAAATCCACGCTTTCCTTTAATACCGTCTCATCGGAAAGCAGAAATTTTTCCGGATCGCGCTCCGCCAACACGGCCATTAAATCTTCCGCCGCGGAGGAGGCGAAGGTCACATCCTCCGATATATCCATTAAGCGAACTTTCGCCTGAATATAGCCGTCGTAGTAGGCGTTTCCGTAGGGCCTCAACCCCACCGAAGGCACGTCACCTTTCACCGTCTCATAGGCAAGCTTCCGGCCGACGGGGTGGGAGAGAATTTCCTCTACATACATAGGGTGATCCATCAAAAACGTAAGAATATCTTCTTCCGCCGTCGTCGATTGGCCGAGAGCGTAACGCTCCTTAAATCGCGCGGCCTTCGTCTCGTCCGTATACTGTACGCGAGAGGCGACAAGCTCCATGCCCCCCTCCTCAAAGACCCGCTGGCGCAAAAGCTGTTCGAAAACGGCGTAGCGAAAGTGATCCCCGTAGGGCTTTTTTAACCGCGCCTTGAGAAATTGGCTCAGACGATCCTTCTCCATTAAGGCGTGCAACACCTCGGATTCCGGATCGCCACCCCGCCGATACTCGTCGAGATTTCGATAGACAAAGGTATTTAAAATCAGGGGGCCGGAGCTCGTCGTCCCCGCTCCGTCTTCTTCCAGGTAGCGACTCAAGAGCAAATACGCCTTGTTTTTTTCTTCCCGCGAAAAACGATCCAACTCGTCCTTTCGAATCTGTACAGCAAATACCGGGCGGTTTCCCGCAAGAACCACGCCATTGCGGTCGCGAATCTTTCCCCTTTGCGCCGTAAGGGCGATGTCTTTCACCCGCCGCTCGTCGGCCAGTTTTCGGAACTGACGCCCTTGGATCAAGGTAATATGAAAAAGTTGCAGCAAAAGGGCGGCAAAAAGCAACGCCATCACCGACGTAAAAATCTTGTGGCGGTTCCATTGTCTCGCTTTTTCCCAAAAATTATGCATTTTCATCCTTTCCGAAGATCCTGTAGTTCGACGTCGGGTTCATCAGAAAATACTGGAAGACCCCGGCGTATATCCCCGTCGATAGAGGCACGATGAAAAAAGTGATTGTATCCACCGTACTCGCGCCCCAACCGAGGAGCGTCATACAAACAAAAAAAATCAATTCGAAACAGGCAGCGCTTATCCCCGACGCCACGCCGACGGATGCGGGCGTCGAATAAGGAATCAACCGCTCCCACAAAAAACAGGCCGAGAGAAACAGCCCGTGCAAAAGTACGTAAGGGCCAATCGCCTCCGCCGCCAAGGCGTCCATCATAAGCGCCGTCGCCAAGGCGAGAATCGCCCCCCACTTCCGGCCGGAACGAAACGAGACGAAAATCGCCGCCGCCGGCAAATAGCCGCGAAAAACCAAGGGCAAAGCCTGAAACAGAGGAGACGTGTAAATCAATGGCGTGAGAAATAAAAATAAGACGCCTACTCGCTTCATTTTCCACCTGCCAATACCATAACACGGTATAGATTGTGGAAATTTATGCCGCTGTCCACCTTAATATTTTTAACCATTTTATCCTCGTCCGTGCTCACTTCGCTGACGGTTCCGATATACATATCCGGTTCGTAGCCGTCGCCGATTCCCGTAGTAAAGAGGGGGTCCCCCACCACGATGTCCGCATAGAGATCAAAGGCGTAGCCTTCCAACCGGCGATTGACTCCGCGAAGAACGCCCC
Organism: Bacillota bacterium; assembly: GCA_023393815.1. GTDB lineage: Bacteria > Bacillota > Clostridia > Tissierellales > Peptoniphilaceae > Aedoeadaptatus. Next base: position 25,452 of record JAEXBU010000043.1, read on the forward strand.
CGTCGGACGTACGAATGCTTCGAAAACTGATGGCATTTTCTTCGTCAATAATGCTCCGTACCTTGGCCGAATAGGGTGTCACCTTCGTCACATAGCCGATCACCCCTTCCGCCGACGCGTCGTCACCCTTGGTCATGGCGCCAATCACCGTGTCGCCTACGTGAATGCCCGCTTTGGAACCTTTATTAATCGTAAATCGGTGAAAATACATCCCCGACGACTTCGCCGTCACCCGCGCATCCACGGCACCGAGCTTCTTGTTGTTTCGGATTGCGTAGGCGTTGGACAAAAAAGTCGAGCGATTGACGATGTCCTCCAAATTCTTATTTTCCTTTTTCAGCCGGGCCAGCTCCTTCTTCATGCGCTTGTTCTCCGCACGTAAAGAGGTCACATGGAGCAAACTGTCTGCGCCCTCTCCCACGTAACTTAAGCCCGCACCGAGAGAATCCGTTACGGGACTGATGGCCGTCTGTACGCCAAATTCCAAGGCGCGCAAAGCTCCCGCGCCGACGGATGTAAAGCCGAAAAACAGAAACAGCACGACAAGCACGCCTCGTATCATCCAATTTTTCTTTAATTCCTTCATGGGCTTCATAGCCTATAACGCTCCATCTTCTAAAAAACTGTAAAAACGATGCTCGCCGATAATCACGTGATCCACCACCGGTATGCCCAAAATTTCCCCCGCCTTCTTCAGGCGACGGGTCAAGGCACGATCTTCCTCGGAAGGTTGGGGATTGCCCGCCGGGTGATTGTGCACCAAGAGGATGGAATGGCACTTTTTTGCAATCGCCCCCTGAAACACATCCCGCGGGTGAACTACCGCACAGTCCAAGGTTCCTTTGGAAATACACTCGACAAATTGCAGTTGCTTTTTTGCATCGAGGCCGAGGACGCGAAACTCTTCCTGTCGCAACCCCATACAATCGGCCGCGACAAACTCCGCCACGGCTTTCGGCGAATCCAAAAGAAATGCAGACTCCATGGGCCTTCGCATACGCCGGGCCATTTCCACCATGCCCACGAGACGCGCGGCCTTGCTCTTTCCAATGCCCTTCACGGCGATAAAATCGTCGTAAGTTCCCGTAAACAGACTGCTCAGCCCGCGCCGAGAAGGCGATTTTTTCTCCAGGCTGTCGAGAATATCCTGCGCCACGTCGATGGCCGTCCTGCCTTCGGTGCCCGTGCGCAGAAACAGAGCCAACAACTCGCTGTCCGACAAGACCTCCGCGCCGTAAGTCCTCAGCTTTTCTTCCGGAAGCGAGGCGCGGTCATACTCCGGGAGCGTCTTTCTCCCTTCACCGCCCATATCCTTCTCCTTCCAGCGCCCGCAAAATCGAATCCACGTGCAAGCCCACCACCGTATCCACCGCGTCCAGAACCCTGACGGAAAATTCGTCGATCTCCTGCACACCATAGGCGCCGGCCTTGTCCATATAGGTGTTCTTGTCTAAGTACGCCCTCATTTGGGCGTCGGAAAATTCTTCAAACACCACCCGAGACACGTCGTAATCCACGTACTTTTTCGCGCCCAGAACACAATAGGCGCTAATTACCGCGTGTTCTCGCCCTCGAAGAGCCCTTAACATCGCCTCGGCCTCGGCGCGGTCCTTCGGCTTTCCTAAAATTCTACCGTCGAGAACCACCACCGTGTCGGCGGCGACGATCACATCCTTCAGACGATTTTCCTTTACGCTCAGGGCCTTTTGATAGGCGAGTTGCATTCCGTAAATCGCAGGAGGCGACATCCTCAGCCGCCTTTCGTCGTAAGAGGGGGCTTCCACCTTGAAAGACAAACCCGCCCGGACGAGCAATTCCCTTCTTCGAGGCGAGGAAGAGGCCAACACCAAAGTCATAATCGCACCCCGATCCTTTCCAAATGGCGACTGGCGTAAATAGCCGTCAAGCCGACGAAATACCCCGTAAACAAACCCAGCAGCAACAACAGGGGCAAATAGGTCAACAGCCCCATATTATGCACCATGACGATGGCCGTAAAAACCTGCCCCAGATTGTGAAAAAACGATCCGATCAAACTGATGCCGATCAAACTCGCGCTCTTTATGGTCTTCAAGGCAACGATCATGGCCAAGGAAGAAAGCACGGCCCCCGCGCCGCTGTAAAAAAAACCGGTGACGCTCCCGGTCACGAGCATCAAAAGCACGCTTTTTAAAACCGCCACCACAAACCCCTCCTTCGGTCCGAAGACCACGAGAGTCGTTAAAATCACCGTATTGGACAATCCCAAACGCGCCCCGGGCATGGGAATGGGAATCATCGACTCCATAAAGCCGATGGCCACGGCGATGGCGACGAGCAAACCTAAAAATATCTGTTTTCGCAACTCCATGTTCTACCTCAACAAAAGATCCATCTTGGGTGTCTCGTCACTTTTTACCTCCGCAATCACCCGGTGGGGAAGGCAGACGATCATTTCCCCCGGCCGCTTAATCGGCGCCATTCGCATACATATCCCGTCGGGACAATCGGCTTCGGTCATGCGGGCGCCCTTTTCCGTGATGGCAAGTTTATTCGTTCCTCCGTGGGCGTGAAAGGTGTAGGTTTTTCCTATATGTTCCCCGTCCATGGGAATTTTCTTTACTTCCCGTCCGTCGATTTGCACGCTAATATACACGTGATCCGCTTCCTCTTTCGGCAATAGCTGCGTCGCGCCGAGCCCTAATGCCACGACGAGAATCAAGACGGCGATGATCACATCGGTTTTATTCATAGCTCCCCCTTTTTCCTTTTTCAACTTGTAATTATATCATAGATGGCGATCGGAAAAGAGGAAAGCCCCACCTCGCGCCGCAAACTTTTCCCCATGGAAAAACCCTCCCGCCGTCCATACGGCAAAGAGGGTTTTTTGGTCTTCTTTCGAAAGTTTTAAGATTTAGTTTGCGATCCGAAGCCAATCTTCCACCATGCTTCCCTTTTCTCTTCGCGTAAAGTCATGGTTGTTCGACGCTTCGAGTAATTCGTAGTACGCCCAGTGGTTTTTGTTCAGGTCGCTGA
>JAEXBU010000074.1 GCA_023393815.1 Bacillota bacterium
ATCAGATCGTTGGCGTCCCGATGGTCCTTTAAACCGATGTGAACCGGGTGTCCGTCGGAGTCCAGCTCGATGGCGGGTTCTTCAAAGGAAAAGTCAATATTCCCCCTCTCGTCCCGCATCGCCCGACGATTTTTCGCCATGGTATTTAAGATCGTAAGCTCGTCGGTCAAACCCTCCACGGACGCGTGCACTTTTCCGTCTTCTAAAAAGTCGCTGACATTCGTGTAAACCAGCCGACGATTGCTGTTGATTACCGTTTCGGTAATGCGGTCGCTGTACACCGCGCCTTTTTCGTCCAATTCAAAAATTACGCTTAAACAGAGACGATCCACCCCCTCGTTTAAGGAACAGATGCCGTTGGAGAGGGCTTCAGGAAGCATGGGAAGTACTTCGCTAAGTAAATAAACGCTGTTTCCCCGGTGCAGCGCTTCCCTATCCAAAGGGCTGTTGGCGCGCACGTACTCGGCCACATCGGCAATATGAACGCCCACTTCCCAGTGGCCGCTCTTCAAGGGACGCACGCTCAACGCGTCGTCGAAGTCCTTGGAATCGGCTCCGTCAATCGTAAAAGTAACGACGTCTCGAAAATCCTCTCTGCCCGCAATAGCGGAGAGGCTGACGCTTTGGGGAATGGCCTCGGCCTCTTCCATGACCTCTCTCGGAAATTCCAAATCTAGACCCATGGTGTAGGCGATGGAGAGAATGTCCACGTTTTTATCCTCGGGATACCCCAAGACTTCCACGATCCTCCCCTCGGCCTTTTTATTCGGCGATGGATATTTTTCGATATCTACAACAACTTTTTGGCCTTCCTTGGCACCGTTTTTCCACTTTTTCGGAATAAAAATGTCGTCGGGAATCTTTTTGTCATCGGCGGTGACGAAACCGAAGCGCACGGCGTCGTCGTAAATGCCTACGATACGGTGATTGGCCCGTTCCAAGACCGTGATGACCCGGCCTTCACCGCTCTTGTCCGGGTCTTTCGGCGGAATTTTTTCCACGAGCACCCGATCCTTGTTCATGGCGGAATTTACCTTGGTTCGATGAATGTACAAATCCTCCATGTCCTCTTCGTCGGGAATGAAAAATCCGAAGCCCTTGTCGTTGCCTTCGAATGTGCCGACCAACAACCCCGCGCGGGCACTGGCGTGGTAGTTTTTCTCCTCGTCCCGGTAAATGGCGCCGTCTTTTACCATATCTTTTAAAAGGCTCTTCATTTCCTTTTGCAGATTTTCATTGACGTTTAGCGCCCGAAAAATCTCCCGCTTGCTCAAGCCGTCGTTTTTTTCCAAGGCTTCCAGTACCCGGTCTCGAATCGTCATAATTCCTCCTTCAACTTACAGTTTGCTTCCGTAAGTAGTTTTTGTAAATAAATTGGACTCGTAGCTGTAGGTAGTATTTCCTCTCTCCTCTGCTCGCGCCTCGCCCAACTCGATCACCTTGTCTAATAGATCCTCAAAGGAAATGCCCAAGGGTTCCCACAAATAGAAGCCCATGGAACCGGGCAAAGTGTTGATTTCATTCACCACCGGGCCCTCGTCGGTCACGAGAAAGTCGATCCGCGCCGTGCCGCAGGCGTCGATGGCGTTAAAGGCCCTTTTCGCCAAGTCTTCGATCTCCGCTTTTAATCCGTCGTCTACATCGGCCGGACAATTCCTCGCGTTCTTCCCTTTGCTCGGGCCGGTTTTTTTCCCTCCGCCTACGTATTTATCTTCAAAGCTCAAAAGTTCTTTCCAACCCAAAGGTTCTTCCAAGGCGGAAGTCTTCACATCCCCCGCATAACCCAATACGGCGCAGTTGATTTCCCTGGGGCTTTCCGCCGCCTTTTCCACCAAAATTTTGCGATCGTAACCGGCTGCCAGATCCATGGCCTCGTCCAATTCGGACGCATCCTTCACCTTCGTAATGCCGATGGAGGAGCCTAAGTTTGCGGGCTTAACGAAAACCGGGTAGCCCAAGGCGTCGATGGCGCTTTTCACTTTCTCTTTTTCTTCCTTCCACTGACGCCGGTAGAAGGAGATCCCTTCCATTACGGGAATGCCGTGGGCACGGAAGACGTCTTTCATAATCTTTTTGTCCATGCCTACCGCGGCAGCCAATGTAGAACAGCCAATGTAGGGAATATCCATGGTGTCGAAATAGCCTTGCATGGATCCGTCTTCGCCGAAGGTACCGTGAAGAGCTACAAATACCATGTCCACCGCCGCACAGACTTCTTCTTTTACGCCGCCCTTGGCAAAGAGACCGCCCTTTTCTTCAACCTGTCGGTGCAATTTACCGCCACATCCCGCCTTAAAGTATACCTCGTACGTATCGGCAAAGTTTCCTTCTTTGTAGGTCTTAAAATTCCCCAGATTTTTCCCACCTAACAATTTTCCGTCCTTGGTCACGTAAACGGGCACTACCTCGTATTTCGATTTATCTAAGTTTTCGATCACTTGCATACCGGTAATGACGCTGACTTCGTGTTCTACACTGCGCCCGCCGAAAAATACAGCGATGGTTTTCATAGTCCTTCCCCCTTCGATAGTAATTCTTTGTTTATTCTATCATAGACCGCCCGCGGAATAATAAAGAACCGTTAAGATTGCGTAAAAAAGAACCACAAAAAAAGTGGCCCGAAAGCCACTTTGCACAAACTATTATGCTTCATCGTAGGTGTCGGGCAGGTCGTTTTCAAAGAGAACCACGTCGCCTACGACGGCGACCTTTCCCAAAGAAGCCGTGGCCTCGTCCAAATTTTTCGCCACGATCATTTTATCTTGTTGAAAACCCGCATCCCGAAGCCCCTTTTGTATGGGCGCCGTACGCTTCGGCCCCACGAGAACGGCTACGTCGCAGACCTTTGCGATTTCCTTTCCGAACTTGTAGTTCTCCTCTTCTTCCATATCGCCCAACTCCACCATGCCCGGAGTAACGATGATTTTCTTTCCCTTTTCGAATTGGCCCAACACATCCAGCGCGGCCCGGGCACCCACGGGATTGGAGTTAAAGGCATCGTCGATCACCACAATCCCCGTGCCTCCGTCTACGATATTCAGGCGGTGTTCCACCGGTTCTACCTTGGCGATCCCGCGAGCGATGGCCTCCGGTTCCATTCCCAAAACGTAGCCCACACCGGCCGCCGCGAGAAGATTGGAAATATTGTGCTTGCCCAGCAACTTCGTTTCCGCTTTTACTTCACCCTTCTCTTTGAAGCCCAGAGTAAAGGCGCTGCCACGCTCGTGGACGACGACGTCTTTGGCGTACACGTCCAGCTTTTCTATGTCTTCCATCCCGTAACGAACGGTGCGCTTCGTCGTCTTGTCCGCCAAGGGTTTCACGTACTCGTTGTCGTAATTAAAGATGGCGACGCCTTCTTCTCCCAGCGCCTCGATGAGTTCGTACTTGGTCTTCTGAATGTTTTCGATGGTCTTGAACAAATGCATATGGGTAGGCCCAATAGCGGTAATGATGCCGATGGACGGCTGTACCAACTCCGCCACTTCCGTGATTTCACCGGGCACTTTGGCGCCTAGTTCCGCGAGAAAAATCTCATCCTTTTCGTCCAATTCGTCGTTGATAACCTTGGACAAACCCATGGGCGTGTTGTAGGACGAAGGCGTGTTTTGCACCACGAAAGCTTCTTCCAGTACGGTGGATGTGATAAATTTCGTGGAGGTCTTTCCGAAACTGCCCGTAATTCCCACGACCTGTAAGCCCTTTTCTTTCAACACACGGACCTTTTCCTGTGCAGCGTCGTAAAAACCTTGGTTAATTTTCCTTTCCTTAGGAGCGTTCATCCTGTTGGCGTAGATCAAAATAACGTATTGGTAAAAGCCGATCAAGAGACACAAAATAGCAAAGACCACGCTGGACAAAAACGAGGAGACGCCATAAACGGCGATAGAAACCAATAAGGTCAAAGCTAATAACAGGCGATTCAGCATACGGTGCACGTTAAACAGGCGGGTGGCCCGATCCGTCATGACCAAGGGGGTTTTTTCCGAAGTCGGTTGGTAGTGGAAAGTTCTAATTTTTTCCCCGTTCGCCGAAATCCACGCCCTATACTCTCCTTCGTCGTAGCCCTCCAGCTGCAACATATGCAGCGGGTAAAGGGCCCGTTCGTTAAACAATTTGTACAAAGCAAGAGTGAGTAACAGATAAATGACTGCAAATAAAACAAAAGAAATGGAATGATACATACATGACTCCTTATAAAAACGCGCGCAAGACGGCGTCGAATTGGCCGTAGGCGTCTAAGTAACTGAAGTGTCCGCCCTTTAAAACGACAAGACCCGCTTCCGGAATTTTTTCTTCGAAGATCTTCGCCATATACAAAGGCGTGTCGTCGTCGTCATCACCCCAAATCAAGAGTGTCTCCGCCTGAATTTTTTCGAAATATTCTTCCGTGGATTCGTTCACCACCTTGACGAAGACCTTGCGCATGATTCCATCCGCCGCCTTGTAATCGTCGGAACCGAATTTCTTATAGAAGCGCGCCATGGTTTTGTCCGTGTCCTGCCAAAAAAAGAGCAGCTTGTACAGGTTCTTTAACACCTTAAAGGTATAGACCTTCCAATAATAGGAGAACGCCCGCTTGGGCAATACCCCCGAAGCGTCTACCAAAACCAACTTATCCACCTTCTCGGGATAGATGGCGGCAAAAGCGCTCAAAGTTTTTCCCCCGAAAGAGTGTCCCACGCAGACGGCGCGCTCCACGCCGTAGTAGTCATATATTTTTTTTAAGAGATCCACATAGTCGTCCCCGCCGATTACCGTATCCGGCTCATCGCTGTCCCCATGGCCCAAGCTGTCGTAGGCGATGACTCGAAAACGATCCTTTAAACTGTTGACGATAGGGACGACCGATTCAATCGCGGCCCCCCACCCGTGAAGGACAAAGGCAACCTCTTTTCCCACCCTCGTGTCGACGACGGCAATTTTTTTCCCGTCGATGCGAATACATTCTTTCTCCATGGCTTCCCCCTTAGCGGTTTATTATATCATATGCAGCCTCTATCGCCGAGAACGGAACCGTATTTTTCACCGAAATGCGCCGTCGACTCTTTTCCATAAATATACGTTGTGTACAATTATGAAAATTGTAGACATTGTTTTTTCCTAATGTTATGATTGTATTCAAAGAAAGTCTCTTTAGGAGGTTAAGAAATGGAATTTTTATCGTTAAAAGACCATGTTTATAACTTTATTGCCGAGCAAATTCACCTCGGAAAACTTAGTTCAAACGAAAAAGTGAACGAACAGGATATTTGTTCCCAGCTGAATATCTCCCGCACACCCGTGAGAGAAGCCCTCATTCAATTGGCCGCCGACGGTTTTTTGGACTCCGCGCCTCGCCGCGGTTTTCGGGTGAAACCTTTGACGAAAAAAGAAGGGGAAGATATTTACCGCATCCTCGCACCCTTGGACGCTCTGGCCGCGGAACTTGCCGCCCACAACTTGACGAAAGAAGATTTGAAATCCATGGACGACTTGGTAGAGCTTATGGACTTTCACATCGACCGCTTCCAATTCGACGAATACTTCGTCCTGCAAGAGCGCTTCCACAATATATACATTGAAAAATCCAATAACGAGACCTTAGTCAGCACCATCGATCGCCTGCAACGACGCTTCATTCGTCAAGGTCATGGCATAGGAGAAAATACCGATTTGCAAAAACTTTTGCATGAAACCAACAAGCAACATTCCCACATCACGAATCTTTTCCGGGAAAACAAAATTGAAGAACTGAAAGATTTCCTCGCCCACACCCATTGGACCTATCACTTTTCGGAAGTAGGGCGGACGGCGACGGACGACTAGAAAAAATACAGGGGTGTGACCTCTGTATTTTTTATTTGGAGGATATGATGACTATTTATATAAACACCATCCCCTACGATTCGCTGGCCCATGCGGCAGCCATCGACCTGAGAAAACACATTCTTTTCACTCCCTACGACGAAGTCTTCGACGATGCTCGAAAAACATGGGATAAGGATAAAACCCTCTACGGCCTCTTCGACGACGACGCCCTCATCGGCGTCATGGTCGCAAAAAAAAGCGAAGACGGCGCCCAGCTTTCGGAAATCCTCGTGGATTATGACAAAAGGGGACAAGGCCTCGGCAAGCAAATGCTCCAGTTTATGGAATCCCGTTTGGATAAAGGCGCATCTCTTACCGCCGAAGGGCCCCTTTCCGCTCGCGGCTTTTTTGAAAAATGCGGCTTTGCACCCAAGTCCAAGTACCGCGGCCCCGGGGATCGTATGCGCCTCGATTTTGAAAAAAAAGTGACGGGCAAGGTGAAAAATCCCATTCCCCACTACGAAGACGCGCAAAACCTGCCCATTTTCTATTTTACTACGGATACCAAGGGCTTTGAAGCGATCCCCGCCATTCGCAACCACTTCCCTAAAGAACATCTCTTCGTGGTGGATCTGTTGCGCGGTGACAACCACTGGCTGGAACTTGCCAAAGAGACGAAGCGGCGCACCGCAAAATATTCCCTCATCGCGCCCCACCTTTACGGCAACCGGCTTTTCCGCCCCTTGGACGACTTCGACCTTCCCGAAAAGTGTGCCGCCGAATCGGATCGGGTAAGCCGATCCAAGTCCGTCCTCTTAATCGGCACGGCGGACGAATTTTCCACCAACAGCTATCGGGCGGCCTTCGAATCGAAAAATTCCTCCCTTTCCACCGTGGAGCTCCCCCTCGAGGAAGAAGATTTTCACGGCGCCCATCATTTGGACGCGGATTTCTACACAACTTTCGCAGAAAAAATCGACTCCTTGAAGGAAATCCCCTTCGACACCCTGACCGTAGTGGATGCCTCCTTTTCGCTCCAAGCCGACGCCATGGAAAAGTTTCTGGAACAAACCTTGACGCGAAATTTAACGAAAATCGACGTCTTCGACCTATTTGTTGTGGATCTTCGCCGGGATCTCTTGAAAAAAAACCTTCTGCGCCACGAAACGACGCCGGGAACACTTCGGATCTTCACCGAAACGCCGGATCGGGCTCGGGCGGAATTAAAGCGTCTGCACCCGGCGGAAATGAGCGCCGCCATAGACACGCTGCGATGATTCTCCTTCTCCTTGCCGATTTAGACGACGCCATCGCCAAAGATGGAAAGCAAATTGCCTTTATTCCCGAGGATTTGGCCCGCTTCAAAGCCCGCACCGTCGGCGAAGTAATTCTTATGGGTCGAAAGACCTACGAGGATACGGGGAAACTTCCCTGCCGCACCATCGGCGTCATGACGCGAAAAGACCTGCCCGACGAAGAAAACCTGTTTTACTTCTCTTCGGAAAAGACGCTGAATAAAAAACTAAAAACTTACGACGACAAAAAAATCTACCTTGTCGGCGGCGCGGGCATCGTCCATGCCCTCTTTCACCGCGTGGACGAGGCCTATATTACCCGAATCAACATTCGTTCCGGCGGCAAGGTGAAAATGCCCTCCTTAGCAGAGGATTTTTCTCTTCTGGAAAGCTCGCCCATCGCCGACGGAGCCGTCGAAGAACACTGGATCCGAAAAAACTAAAATGGATAAAGGCCGGAGCTTTTTACTTCCTGCCTTTATCCATTCCTTCTTTTCTTCCGGTTACGCATCTTCACTCGCCTATTTCCTGTTTTCCGCATACCCACTTCCAAAAACTGTTTCCACGCAAAAAGAGCCGGCCACCACCGACTCTTTTCTATTTTCAGGATCTATTTATCGCTTTCAACGGGGTAACCCGCTTCCAACCAAGCGCCGATGCCGCCCGGTTGACGGATGATATTGGTGAACCCGGCTTCTTTTGCGATTAAGGCGCCTACGTGGGAGCGTTCGCATCCGACGAAACCGCAGTACAGGACGATGGTCTTGTTCTTGTCGGTGCCGAGGGCCTTAATGAATGCTTCTTTTTGTTCCGGTTTTACCTCTTCCATCTTTACGGGCAGTTCCGCATTGACGGCGCCGGGGATACGATTTTTCTTAAAGGATTTTTCCGGCATCGTATCGACAATCAGCATATCGTCTTTCGCGTCGATCTTCTTCTTCAGATCTTCCGCATTGATCATTTGATATTTTCCTTCTTCCGCCGCTTTTACGAGTGCCATAGACGCCTTTTCGATAGCTACTTCGCTACCGTCTCGAGCAGTACCGGGAAGGTCTTTCATTTCTACCTTCGGTGCTTCCTTTGCTTCGCCATTATTGGCGGCGGCGTTGTTTTTTGCCCCGCCTGCGCAGCCCGCTAAAAGTGTTACGGACAGGGCCGTCACGACGAATAACTTTGCTAATTTCATTGGTCTGTACCTCCTTGTATTTCTTTTAGAATACAGGATTGCCGGCGGCTTGTAAATCGATTTCCTATTGTTTTTATGATTAATTTTCTTTTTTCTATTTATATTTTCTATAACACTTCCGAGCCTCGTATTCCCCATCTATTTCTGTATTATTTTGTAAAAAGACAAATAAATCCATTGGAAAGATCCTATAAACCGAGTATACTTAGCATTGAATAAGGAGGTTCTTACACGATGAAAGATTATTCCGTTCGTGAATTGGTTTTCACAGCTTTGTTTGTCGCTCTGGTCTACGTATTTACCTGGCTGGTAAAAATTCAATTGCCCTTTGCGCCAAACGGCGGCCTGATCCACTTGGGAAACGTCCCCTTTTTTATTGCCTGTATCTTTTTTTCCAAGCGCGTAGGTATGCTCTCCGGTGCCCTCGGCATGGGATTGTTCGACTTGACCAGCGGCTGGGCGGCCTGGTCGCCTATGACCGTGATCTCCGGCTTGATTATGGGATACATTATGGCCACACTCAACACCCGCCAGTTCCGACTAAACCGCTACGTTCTGTCCGCTGTCCTGGTCACCGTCGTCAAGGTGCTTACTTACTACATCGGCGAATCCATTATGTTCCAATCGCTTCTGGTACCTTTGGCTTCCATCCCCGGAAATATTATTCAAATCGTCGTCTCCGCCATAATCGTCGGCGTCCTCATTCCGCCCATGAGCCGCATTCTAAAGAACGTAACCTTATAAATAATGGAAAAAACACGCACAGGCCGAAGCTTATGCGTGTTTTTATTTATTCCTCGGGTTTGCTCTTTTAGGAGCCCTCCCTTCAGGCGGATAAACTCCCTTTACAAATCGCGCACCCGATCCGCCAGGGTCTTTTCACTCTTTTTTTCGTAGTACCCTTTGGCAAAGAACATTCCGATCAAAGCGTTGACACCATGCGCGGCCAACAACGGCCACCACTTGCTTTGAACTTCTACCCACGCCGCCGACTCCAACGCGATTTTTAACAAATGGTTTCCCACACAGGCCATAAAGAGACTCGTCACGATAAAACTACTTACAGAATAGACGGCAGTCTTTGCCATCAAGTAGGTCCGAATCTTTTTTTGCGTCATTCCCACCGCCTCCAATACCGCCAAGTCGCGCCGACTCTTTAAAATCTTCGTAGCGATGATGTTTATAAAGTTCAAGATAGAAATAAGGAAAAGAATAAAAGAAAGACTGTAGCCAGCAAGCTCGATTAAATGCTTCGTATCTTCAAAGGATTGTATTTGTCCGGCTCGCGAATCGTAGGAGAAATCTCCCTTCTTTTCCATATCATCCAAGAAGCGGGCAAATTCCTTTGTCGATTTCTCCTCCACATCGAACCCATAAGACATCAGACTGAAGTCTCCCGTCCATTTTTTGTACACCTCCGGAGAAACGTATAAATACACGAAATTCAAGGGCGGATTGTTTTCACTCACCGGCAGGGCTGCCTCTTTCCCCACTTCCATAAAATAACGCAGTCCGTTGGCAAAGCTGTACGGAATTTTCCCCATAACCTTCAACACTTTTTCTTTGCCGTAAATCGTCACGCGGATGCTTTCTCCCACGGTAAAGGCACTGCTCGTGCCTTCCCAATCGCCGATAAGAACTCCGTCTCCCTCTTTCCAGCTCTTTTCGTCAAAACGGCCTTCCAAAAGTGGTTGTTTTTTTACTAAATAGGAATCCATCCCGAAGAGAACGGGTGCGACATTTTTTCTATTTATTTTTACCTCGGGGTAGGCGGTGTCGTAGCCCGCCCCGTAAATCCCCCCGCCTCCAATGAATCCCGGCTGCGCTTCGATCTCTCTGCGGTATTCCGGCGCCAGTGCCGTGTCCCCGTTGTGATGCGCGTACCGAAAATAGGCGGGATGGGCCGCATTATAGTCGGTGACGATCGTATGGGCAAGGCCTTTTTTTATATCCATATTTGTCGTATACGTCAATACACAGGTCAAAATGACGGACGCCAATCCCATGGATAGGACCACGGAGAGAAACCGGCCTTTCTTCTGGAATACTTCACGAAGAGCGAGGCGAAAAAGCGAAAAACCGCTCGAACGCCTATTCTTTCCCGCTACGATTTCCCCGTACTGTGCCCCGTGAATCGGAGGAATTTTTTCCGCCAAACGCGCCGGCCGAAGGGTAGAGAGAAAAACCGTAAAGGCCGTAACCGTCGCCGAAACGGCGCCTACCAATACAAAGAACGTGAAATCCACAGGAATCTTCGCCAACATCGCATTTTGCGCAAACAGACGATGCAAAATCACTCCACTGATTGCAAATCCTCCGATTTCTCCCAACACCGTCGCGGGCAGATCGAGCAACAGGCCTTGATAGTACAAAATCCTCCTCGTCTGTTTTTTTGTCGTGCCCAAGGTCTTCAAAAGACCGATCAAGCGCACGTCTTCGGCTACGGACAATTCAAATACCGTATGAATAATAAGGTAGGAGGACAGAAAAACCAAAAGCGCCATGGCGAGGGCGGGAAGAAAAATCTTGTAATCAGAGTTTTCATCGTTGGAAAAGTAGGCGAAGTTTACGCCTAAAGACAAGGTTTTTCCCCCTGTCTCACCAGGATTCTTAACGACGCTGTAGCCGGCATCCTCGGCGATGGCACGCAAAGTCCGGCGTATACGCCACGGATGTTTTAACATAACTTCCATTTCTTGATTCTTCGGAAAAAGATTCTGTACCTCGGCATAGGCTTCGGATACATAGATTTGCCCAACGCCCACGTTGGAATCGACGGGACTTTTGTACGTCCCCACGATAGTAAAGTCCTCTTCTTTTCGGATCTTCCCTTCCGAAGTAGATGTATTCAGCACATCGTAGGCAATGTGAATTTTCTCGCCGATACGCCCCTTCCGTCCCGTTTTTTCCAGCGCCTGCCTATCGACAAAAATTTCGTTTTTTCCCCGAGGAAGGCGACCTTCCACTTGCTCCATGAGTTTCCACTGAAAGCCTTTTTCCTCTAAGTACGATACTTCCAGAGGCACTTTTTCCTCTTGCACGATGCCGAGCAGCTGTCGACGGGCATACTCGACGATACGGGGATCGCGAGCCAATGTGTCGATGGCTTTATCGTCGACTCCTTTAAAACTTCCGTGACTTATCGTGCCGACCGTACGCATGGTTTGCATTTCCATACTCTTTATCATACCGAAGACAACAGAGATGACCGCGGTAAACAGAAGGGCGCTTAACGTCATGGACAAAAAGAGGATCCGCTTACGGCCGACGTTTCCTTTCAGCAAACGGATGGCGATTTTTCTTATCCACGCTCGATTCTTTACTCGCATGGGCTACACCAGCTTTCCGTCCGCCACGCGCAAAATTCTCCCCGCCCGCTGCGCCACGTCGTCGTCGTGGGTAATCATGACGACGGTATGGCCCCACGCACGATTGATTTCTTGAAATAGGGCCACCACTTCCGCCGAGGACTTCGAATCCAAATTACCCGTAGGTTCGTCCGCCAAAATAAGCGCGGGCTTTGTCCCTAAAGCCCGCGCGATGGCGACGCGCTGCTGTTGGCCTCCGGAGAGGGCATTGGGCATCTTATACAACTGCTCCTCCAAGCCCAAACGAGAGACGATCTTTTGCACATAGTCGGATGCCGGTTTTTCTCCGTCTAAGCCGAAGGGAAGAAGAATGTTTTCGTAAACGGTGAGCATGGGGAGCAAATTGTAGGACTGAAAGACAAATCCGATGTGTCTGCGCCTAAAAATCGTTCGCTCGTCCTCTTTTAAGGCGTAGAGATCGAC
>JAEXBU010000112.1 GCA_023393815.1 Bacillota bacterium
TTCGAATACATAGCGGCTCCTGGCGTCGAGGGTCTTTCCTTCCGGCGTGCCTACGGGAAGGGTCACTTCTCGGTTCGGCGTGACCCAGAAGATCCGTTGGAACTTGCTTGCGTCGGTGGCTTTGTTCGTGGTGTCTACCGTCACTTTGACGAAATTCGGCGGCGTCAGGGGTTTTTTGTCGGGATCGGTTTGTTCGATGATCGTCTTGTAAATGTTGCGAACGACCAGGTCGTATTCCGACGTCTTGTGTTTGTTCGGCGTGACGACGCTCTCCGGCTCGAAGACCGTAATGTAGTCGTCGATGGGCGCTTGTTTCACGCTGTAGCGGATCTTTTCCCCGGCGTGGAAAATATCGAGCCCTTGGTACTCTCCCGTCCAGTCATTTCCGTTATTTAACTGAATCTTTTGGCCGTCGATCTGCGTCATGGTGTCGAATTGATCCAGGGTCTTTCCGTTGGCAAGGAGGGTAATGTCTTCTTCCTTCGGGCGCGTGGTCTCCGGTAGGTCTTCCCCTTCCCAAGCGACCTTGACTTTCAAATTTTGGGGCACGAAGTAGAGGGTATTTACCCCCGTATCCACGAAATCATACTCCGTGTGGCTTCCGGGCAGGATTTCGCTCGCCTTTTCCCCGTCTTTTTGCATTTTAAAGTCACTCGCCATAACCTCTTTACTGGAGTCACCACCCGTCGTGTAATCTTTCGGCAGATAGATGTATTGGAGCTTCGGGGTTTCGTTAAATATCCCCGCCGTTTTGTAACTGTCGTCTTTATGAAAGTTCCACGTCCGTAAGTCGATTTCTTTGGCGCCGCTATCCCAGAAATTGTTTTCTGCAAACTCTACCGGATCGATGGCCCACTTGCTTACATCCGGATCGGCGGATTTGGCATTCGCGAATACACCCATCATTGACTTAATATAAGGCAGTTTCCAGTTGGATACGTCCGGATTCGCCTTTTCCGTTTCTGCAAATACCTGTTGCATACTCCCTTTTGACAAGTTACGAGCGTGAATCTCCTCCACTCCGTCTAAGTTACCTACATTGGACGTATCCCATCGACTTACGTCGGGATTTGCAATTTTCGCTTGGTAGAACATAAAATCCACCGCTCGCACGTCGCTCGTATTCCACTTGGACACATCCGGATCGGCGGATTCCGTTCCCCAAAACATACCGTTCATATCCTGTACGTGGGAGGTGTCCCAGGATGCGACGTCGGGATTGACATATTTTTGATTTCGAAACATACAATCCATGTACACGACATTGGACGTGTTTAAGTCCTTCGGGAAGGTGATCTTTTCGAGATTCGGAATCGTGTCCTGACTAAATAAATAACCTGCGTCGTCCGGGAAGGAGACGCCCGATTCCACAACCAGACGTGTATTCGGCTCTATCTCCTGATACTCTTCGTCGTAGCCAAGCACTCCTATGGCCTGCAGGTACTCGTTCTGCTTTGCGTTGATTTCCTTTTCTTGCTCTTCGTCCTCTGTGGTCCCGTCCCAGAAAGGTTCTAAGAGAGGGGTAAAGTACTCTTGAATGGCCTGAATCAGCTCCCCTTGAAGCGTCTGAAAAGCAGTCCCCAGCCAATAATCCCTCGTATCCGGACTGTCGTTGGCTTCACGCTGACTTATCATTTTGCCCTTTCCCTCGATTACGTAGTCGTGGGTTTTGGCGTCCCAGCGCAGGAACACGGTTTTTTCTTTATTTACGGGCTTTTTCTGTTCCGCCAACTGCGCCAATTGGGCGTCCAGTTGGGAATAATCCGGATCCTGCTCTCCTCTCGCCAGGCCGATGCCGGGGATCGACCCGATCAAGAGAAGGGTCGCCAGAAAAAGACAGAGTTTCTTTCTTACGTTCATCAATCTTCCTCCTAAAAATAAAACACACATTCGCCGAAAAGGGTAGACTGCTACGATTTTCCCTATACCTATAAAAAGATTCTATAACGAAACGGTCTCTTTTTCAAGGTAAATGGATAAAGAGCCTGTTTTTTTTTTTTTTTTTTCATAAAATACAGAAAAAATACATCTATGCATTCCTTTTTAGGATAAAATTTTACTTGTTCCAAACAAAAACGCCACTCGATCCTTTTTCTAATCTTTTCAGGTGCCCTTTCTCCGTAACACTCCCGCATCTTTTCAGCCAACTGTTGAAATAGGACACTCCCCCATTCTTTCGGACGGCCTTTTCCCGTGACGCTACCGCGTTTTTCCCTCCATCCTTTTTTTCCATCAATCCTTTCTTCGATCTTTGGCCCTTTGGCCGCCGCAAAAAAAGACAAAAAAATAGCGCCGGCGACGCTTCGCCGACACTATCGTGTGTGAAGGGAAAGGATTATTGTACCTTGCTGTTGTCGTCTGCGGCAACGACTTTTTCTTTTTCAGCCGTTTGTGCGGCGGCGGCAGCTTTCTTTTCTTCCGCTGCTTTCGCCTTTTTTTGTCTGTCCTTTTCCTTCATTTTTTCCACTCGTTCCGGGTATTCGACAAAGATCGCGCCGGTGGGGCACTTCGATGCGCAAATACCGCAGTTGATACATTTTTCGTAGTCGATCTTGGCCAGGTTGTCCGCGACGTGGATGGCGTCTTTCGGACAGTTGCGTTCGCAAAGCCCACAGGCGATACACCCGATGGAGCAGTTGGTACGAACCACTTTGCCTGCATCGTGGGTGGAGCATTTTACTTCCGTTTGTTGTTTGTAGGGCATAAGGCCGATGATGTTTTTCGGGCAAATGTCGATGCACTTTTTGCAGGCTACGCATTTTTCCTTATCGACCGATGCGACGCCGTTGTTGACGTGAATGGCATCAAATTCGCAGACGCTCACGCAGGTGCCGCCGCCTAAGCAGCCGGAGCCGCAGCCTTTGGAGCCGCCGGCGTAGTCGCCGATCAGTCGGCAATCGACCAGGCCGCTGTATTCGTATTTATTTTTGGACTTGTCGCAGTCTCCTTGACAGCGAACGACGGCTACTTGTTTTTCTACGTCGCCGGCCGCTTGTCCCATAATTTCCGCCACTTTTTCGGCTGTTTCCTGTCCGCCGATGGCGCATCCGTTGACCGGTGCGTCGCCCGCTACGATGGCGTTTGCCATCCCTTGGCAACCGGGGTAGCCACAGGCACCGCAGTTTGCGCCGGGCAGGGCATCCAATACATTGACGACGCGGGGATCCATATCGACGGCAAAGACTTTATCGGCAAATGCCAAGAGGACACCGAGAAGAAGACCCAGTACGCCTAAAATAATGACCGCATAGATTACGTTTTGTGCGTTCATGCAAATCGCCTCCTATACTAATCCTTGGAATCCCATAAAGGCGATGGCCATTAAACCGGCACTGATCAGCGCAATGGGGACTCCTTGCAACGGTTTCGGAATGGGCATGATTTCCATGCGTTCGCGCAGGGCGCTCAACAGAAGCAGCGCCAGGGTGAAGCCTAAGGATGCGCCTAGACCGTTGACGATGGTTTCGAAAAGGTTGAATTCGCTTTGAATGTTCAACACGGTAACGCCCAGTACCATACAGTTTGTGGTGATCAGGGGCAGGAAAACGCCCATGGCCGAGTACAGTGCGGGAGATGATTTTTTAATGAACATTTCTACGAATTGTACCAAGGATGCGATAACGAGAATGAACACGATGGTTTGTAAGTATTCCAAACCGAAGACGTCTAAGACGAAGCGTTGCAACAGCCAGGTCACCGCCGATGCGATGACGACGACGAAGGTTACGGCGACGCCCATGCCGGTTGCGGTTTCCGTTTTCGAGGAGACGCCTAAGAAGGGACAGGTCCCCAAGAATTTTGCAAAGATGTAGTTGTTAACTAAAATCGTAGAAACGAGTATCGTAATAATGGTTGACATTTTCTACCTCCCTACGCTCTTTTTGCCATGACGCCGCGATAGAGGGCGATCAACAGACCCAAAAGAATGAACGCGCCGGCAGGGGATGTGAATATTCCGATACCGGGATAGGATTCGGGGAAGATATGCATATCCAGGAGCGTACCGTGACCGAATAATTCTCTTACCAATGCCATGGCGAGCATGGCCAACAGGTAGCCGATCCCCGTACCCAAGCCGTCGACGATGGAGGGGATTACTTTGTTTTGATAAGCAAAGCCTTCCGCTTCCCCTAAGATACAGCAGTTGACGACGATCAAAGGCAAGAAGATGCCCAATGCGTTGTAAATGGCCGGGCTATAGGCGTGCAGCACCATTTCCACCAGGGTTACGAAGGTGGCGATAACGACGATAAACGCGGGGATCCGCACGTTGTTGGGAATGACGTTTCGCAACAAGCTGACGACGGCGTTGGAGCAGATCAACACGAAGGTGACCGCAATCCCCATGGCGATGGCCGAGGAGACGGCCGTACTGATCGCCAAGACCGAACACAGACCGATCATTTGCATAAGGATCGGGTTGTTCTTGAAAATACTATCTGAAAAAACTTTTCCTAAATTCATGACTACCCCCTACTTTGCGCTGATTTCTTTGTAAGCGGGAAGAATGGAATTGACCCCATTCAGTACGCCGGTGGATGAAATCGTCGCGCCGCTGATCATGGGAATTTCGTCTTCGGCTTTCGGATCTTTCGATCCTTTCATCTCGCCATTTTTAAAGGATTTTCCGGCGAATTGTTCGTAGTACGTAGATTCGGTGATTTGCGTACCGATTCCCGGCGTTTCGGCGTTTTGAATGTTTCTAAACCCGGCAATCGTTCCGTCGTTCAACAGGCCGATGGCGTTGGTCATGGAACCGCCGTAGCCGTTGGTGGTATGGTTGATGCCGTAGCCGACGATTTCGCCGCCTTTTTTCGCTACAAAAATATCTTGAATGTCGCCGTATTTTTCGACGATGGCCGCTTTTGCTCCTTCATCCAGGGGTTCGAATTGGTCGGCCTTGTCGCCGTAAATTTCTTGATAGGCTTGCACGGATTTTTCGAATTCCGCTTTTGCAATGACTTCCGAGGTAAAGCCGTTCACGACGGCCAACAGCCCCGCCGCAATGGCGGAGATTACTAAAAGGACGAGACCCGTCTTAAAATAATTCTTCATTTATTTTGCCTCCCCATATGCTTCCGTTTTTGTAAAACGTTCGATCAAGGGGCTTGCTACGTTCATAAGAAGGATGGAGTAGGAAACACCCTCTGCCATGTTGCCCTTCATACGAATTACGGCCGTCAAAATGCCGCAGCCGATGGCGAAGATGACCTTGCCTTTGAACCCTTGGGGGGTGGAGCTGTAGTCCGTCGCCATAAAGAACGCGCCGAGGAACAAGCCGCCGCCGAGGATTTCGTAGGGAAGCAGATCCGTACCGACGCCGAAGACCAGGAGGAATACGGCCGTCGTTGCGATGTAGATAACGGGGATCTTCCAGTCGATTACTTTTCTAGCCAAAAGGTAGCAGGCGCCAATTAACAAAAGCAGTGCGGACGTTTCGCCGATTACCCCGCCGATGTTTCCGAGGAACATATCTTTCAGGGGCGGAAGGGCGTCCAATTGTTGTCCGGCTTTGATGATGGTCAAAGGTGTCGCTACCGCTACAGCATCGGTCGCTGCCGATGCGGCGTCGGCGGCTGCAGCCGCTTTTGACATGGCCGGCGCCGTGTAGGTGGCCATCAGTGCGGGCCAGGACAACATCGCCATGGCACGACCGGCCAATGCCGGATTTACAAAGTTGCCGCCGATCCCGCCGAAGGCTTCTTTGACGACGACGATAGCGAAGATCGATGCAATCGCAGGTACGTACCAGGGCACGCCCGCGGGCATATTCATGGCGAGCAATACGCCGGTGACGACGGCGGAGAGGTCGCCGA
>JAEXBU010000003.1 GCA_023393815.1 Bacillota bacterium
AGTCTGCCGTTACCGATCGATTTAACAGATTATGATTTTGCTGGTCGATACCAATCCCATTCTCGAACAACGGTTACAGGGCGACAGTTTTCCGAAAGGTGCAATCTCTCGGGCGGAGACGAAGCAGACGAAAGCCGCCGGTTATGGCGCCCACATGGCATCACTTGTCCGCAACATGAATGAAGAGGCGCGGCTTATGGCGTTTCTCGGCGATTATGCTGGGGAACGCTACGAGAAACTATTGTCTCAAGTGGGGGTCGACGTCATCGTGAAAAATATACGGGATGAAACGCAGGAACGCTTGATTTTAGAGGAAAAATACAAGACATCAACCATCGAAACGAGAGAACCTCGCCTTACGAGGGAAGATATGGTGGGTTTTTATGACCGATTCCTAAACGAAGTATCCGGGACGGATGTCGTAGTGATCGCTAAAGGATCGCGCAGGGATGCTCCTGAGGAAATGAAGCTTCCCTTGGTTCGCTACGCAAGGAAAAAATCCAAGCCGGTAATTATTCTCGCCACGGAAGAAGACGATGTGGAAGAAACGCGGGAAGCGAGGCCTTTCGGCGTGGTAGTAGACAGAGATGTTTTGGCGAGAAGGATGAAGAGACCCATACATTTTTTAGGCGACATTGTTAAAGCTGTCGAGCAGTTGTATGGGAACGAAATCCCCTTAATTTTAATTACGGGAAGTGAGCGTGGCTCAGTTCTTTGTGCGTGGGGAACCTATTTCTACGCGAAAAACGAAGTCGTGGACGAACACTTCGACGCACACTATGCTGCTGTCGCTTTGGCTGCGGGGATCGTGAGAAAGTACGATGCTCCCATGATCTTGAAGTTAGCTCAAGCCGCGGCGGCCACCGTTGGGGAGACGGATTTTGGCACTTTAAAAGGCCGAATGAATACAATTGAAATACAACAAATGGAGGTATAAGATGAATTTTTGTTTAGATCGGGAGAAGGTTTTGTTTTTGTTTATCGACATTCAGGATTCTCTGGCCGCGGCTGTTGACCGCAACGAGCGCATGATGCACTATGCCGGCGTTTTGGCGGATACGGCGGAGATCATGCATATTCCTGCTATGTTTACCACGCAATACAAAAAAGGCCTGGGCGAGTTCAATTCGCTGATTCGAGAAAAGGTCACCGATGGGGTGGATTACGATAAGAAATCCTTCTCTTGTATGTTGGATAAGGAAATCGCTGCGTACGTTGAAGAGAAAAAACCGGGGCAGGTGGTGGTTTGCGGCATGGAGGCCCATATTTGTGTCCTTATGACGGTTCGCGATCTAATAACTAAGGGGGTTGACGTCTATGTGGCGGAAGATGCCGTCAGCTCCAGAGATAGCGAAAGCGCCCTTTACGCGTTCGAAGAAATGCGCCAAATGGGAGCGTCTATCCGTCCCACGGAAACTATTTTGTTCGACTTGAACAGTGTCTCCGGTACCGATGAATTTAAAGCGGTACAAAATTTGATAAAATAATGCGGTTCTTGCACACGGCGGATCTGCATTTAGGACGAAGTTTCCCCTATGAAAAAGCCGAGGATCGGGAAGTGGGCCGGAAGGATCGTTTTCTCACCTTTGACCGCATACTGAAGCTGGCTGCCCAAGAACAGGTGGATTACCTGTTTCTCGTCGGCGACATCTTTGAACAGGAGAAAGTGACAAATGACGAGGTGGACTACGTCTTGGCCTGTTTGCGTCACGGATCCTTTCGAACCCTGCTCTTATTGGGCAACCACGATTATAAGCTCTACGATTACATTAGAGAACGTCTGCCGGAAAACGTGATCCTTTTTTCCAACGAAGAGATGGATCTCTACGCCGATGAACAAATGGGCGTGATCTTTTACGGCACCAGCTGGAGCCGGACGAGTTACAATAAAATTCTGCAATTCCACGGTGGCGATGACGATGAAACGTGTCATCGTGTGTTGCTTCACCACGGCAATTGGAGCGGTGGAGATGGGTATTTTCCTGTGGATGCCAATCTGATCCACGCGTTCGATTACATTGCTCTGGGTCACGTACACAAGCCCGCCATGTACGAAAACAAGCTGCAAATGTGCGGCACGCCGGAACCCCTGGATCGGACGGATCGCGGGAAACTGGGCGTGGTAGTAGGTACGATTGATGAGCAGCTTACGACGCGCTACGTGCCTGTGGCTCGTCGCCTGCTTCGCGGAAAGAATTATTTGCGACGAGACGAAAGGGACGATGAAGCTATTCTGGCCGATGCGAAAGAAATAGATGCTTCCGATGGATCGGTCTATAGTTTCCACATTTCCGGAACCTATAGCGGGGTTTTGGATCGGGAACTTCGCCATCTTTTTAGTGAAAGAGGCCTACTGTATGAATTGATCTGGGAACGTGATCTGCCAAGGATCCTCGCGCGTATGGAAAAAGAACATGCGGACGATCTCCTCGGTGCCTTTCTGGCACGGGCAAAAGCTTACGATGCCGATGAACAGACGCGTCTCGCCCTATGCGATTTGGGGATGCGCGCGTTGTTGGGGGAAGATTATGATTCATAAATTGTATATGCGCGATTTCGGTTGCTTTCACGACACGACCGTGCCGTTGAAAGAAGGCTATCAGTGTTTGCAAGGTCCCAATGAATCGGGGAAGACCACGACGGGAATGTGTATTCGAGCTATTTTGTACGGCTTTTCCAAAGACAGCCCGGCCCGTAAACTTTACACCTCCGCCTACGACGATTACTTTCCTTTGGAAGGGCGCGAATTTTCTGCGGCCATGGAGTTGGAAGCGGGTGGTAAACGCTATGTGGTGGAACGAAATTTCGCCAAAGAAAATGAATCCGTTCGGATCATAGATTTGGAGACGAGAGAGGTTGTACCGGAAGATGAGAGTTTGTACACTTTTTCCGGCATTGCCCAACCCGGAGCCTATTTTTGGCATTTATCTCAAGAGGATTTTTTGCGCTTTTTTGCGATGAGCGATTTGCAGTCCACGGACGCCGCCTCTATTTTTCGCCGAATTCACGAGATGAAGAATTTTTTGCGAACCAACAGTTCGGATTTGGATGTTCAGAGAGCATTCGACTACTTAGACAAAGAGAAGAAAGCCTTGGGAACGGAGAGGGCAAAGAAATCGCCCATCGGCGATAATCAGGAAAAATTGAAAGAGTTGGAAGAAACCATGGCCGCCTATCGACAAAAGTCCGGCCTTTTAAAGGAACAGAGTGGAGAGAGAGAAAAACTCAGCCGCACCCTGTTGGATTTGAAGCGCCGTCAAAAAGAAGAAAAAGATAAAACGATTCTGCTGCCTCAACTTGCCTACGCGCTAAAAGAGGTGGAAGTGTGGGATCGAGCTTTGGATGAAAACGAGAAGAAGATCGAACGCTACGAGCGAAAGCGGGGGAAGGGCTTTTCACGCGGCATATACTATAAGGCGGCGGGACTTTCGGCCCTAGCCTTTCTGGCCATAGGCATCGCCTTTTTCGGAAAGGATCGAATGGACTTGGCTTTTGTGTCCGCACTTTCGGCCGGATTCTTTTTCATAGTAAGCCTGATTTTGTTTTTGTTGCGTCGATTGACTTTACGGAACTTAAAGCGATATCATCAGGCTTTTTACGAGCGCGATCAGTTGCTGGAAAAAAAGAATGCGCGCTTTGACTGGTTTGACGCTTTGGTGGAAGAGGATCTTACCATGGAAGATTTAGCCGAGGCCATGCGAAGGCGAGCGGCGGAATTGGAACGTGTGCCATTGGACGATGGGCTGGACGAAAGAATCGAAGCCCTGCAGCGTCAACTGGGCCAAATGGATGCACGCGATGCGGAAAAAGACGTTCTGGACCGCGATATGAAACGGGCGGAAGAAGCCTATGCAGGCGAGCAAAAGCGCGAACGACAACTGCAGAAAAAACGCGAGATCATAGAAATTTGTGAGGAACTGTTGAGGGAGGTGAATGATCAGGGAAGGATCGACTTTCAGAAAACAATCTTAACTGACGGTTCCCGCTATATGGAGGAGCTGTCCGAAGGTCGCTATGAC
Source organism: Bacillota bacterium (assembly GCA_023393815.1). GTDB lineage: Bacteria > Bacillota > Clostridia > Tissierellales > Peptoniphilaceae > Aedoeadaptatus. Next base: position 4,020 of record JAEXBU010000003.1, read on the forward strand.
GCGATTATCCTATCCGAAGAGGGATTCGTTTTGTCCGGTCCCGGAGGACGGATAATAAAAGAATCGCAGCTGAGCCGATCCACGGCGGATCTTTTGGTGCTTTCTTTACGCCTTGCCGCCGTCGAAAAAATGGATCCGTCCATTCCCATGTTATTTGATGATGGATTTGTCTATTTGGATCCCGACAGAAAAGAACGATTGAAGCAAGTGTTACAAAAATTAAACCGACAGGTGATCGAATTTACTACACCGAAAATAGAAAGGAGAGCCAATTGATTTGGGCTATTGGCGATCTGCATTTGGATCATAAAAAGGAAAAGCCCATGGATGTTTTTGGGAAAAAATGGGAACGCCACGAAGAGAAAATTTTTGACGCGTGGAAACGCCTCGTTTCTGAAGAAGATAGGGTATTGGTTGTTGGCGACATATCGTGGGCATTGAAATTGGAAGAGGGAGAAATCGATCTCAAGCGATTGGACGCGTTGCCCGGGAAAAAATATCTCATCAAGGGCAATCACGATTACTGGTGGTCCTCCTTAAACAAGCTCAATAGCTTGGATTTGCGAACCATAGAGTTTTTACACAACACGGGTGCGGTAGACGGGCATGTGGCTTATTGCGGAAGCCGTGGCTGGACGGATATCGACGCCACGAGCTTTGACGAGCAAGATGAAAAAATCTACAAACGCGAGTTAAATCGTCTGCAACTCAGTATCGATGACATGGAAAAGAAGGCGAAGGATCAGATGGTAGAAAAACGAATTGCTCTATTGCACTACCCTCCCTTTAATGCCAAGGGCGAGCCTAATGATTTCGCCAAGCTGTTGGAAAAAGGGGGAATCGACATTTGTATTTACGGACACTTGCACAGCTACGGACACCAATTTGTCGTCGAAGGAAACTTAGGCAGCGTCGATTATTTTTGCGTCTCGTCGGATTATATTGACTTTGAACCGCGAAAGATCGAGGTGTAGTGTGGAGAGAGAAATCGAAGTAAAAGTTCTTCACATCGACTTAGAGGAGATGGAAGCGTCTTTAATTTGTTCCGGCGCAGAAAAAATTGGCGAGGAATTTCAAACCAATTACCTTATCGATTCAAACCGGCACCCTATTGGCAACGCTCGGGGCTATCTGCGTCTTCGTCACATCGAAACGGGGGAAGGCGAAAGGATCGAATGTACCTTTAAGGAAAAGAAGGAAGATAGGGGCGTTCGCTCCCACGATGAACACACGGCGCACGTGGATTCTGTGGAAGGGATGTTGGAAATTTTCGCCCTCTTGGGCTATGATCAGGTTGTTGAAGCGAAAAAACATCGCATAAGCTATCGCTACAAAAACTGCCGTATGGATCTGGATCGTTGGGATCCGGACAGTTTTCCCGAGCCTTACATGGAAATCGAGGGCCCGAGTGCCGAGGCGATCGATACGGCGATCGAATCCTTACACATCGACAGAAAAAAGGTCAGTACAAAATCCATCCGGGAACTGAAAAAATCTTGGAATAAATAGCACAACATAAATACTAACTGTGTTATAATTAATCTCGAGGAGGAATTCTATGACAGGTTTTAAGTACATTCGTTTCTTTCATGAAATTCACAAAGAAGACGTAGATATCGTCGGTGGTAAGGGCGCAAATCTTGGTGAAATGACCAATTTCGGCTTAGACGTACCTCCGGGATTTTGCGTTACATCTAAGGGCTATGACGCCTTTATCGAATACGCAGGTTTGGACGAAAAAGTTCGCTTTTTAATGCAAGATTTAGATGTAGACGACGTGGATATGTTGACGGCAGCATCCAACGACATCCGCAGGAACATTGAACAAGGGGATATCGACCCCGCTTTGGAAGAAGAAATCATCCTGGCGTACAAGGAATTTAGCCGTTCCATCGACTTGAGAAATCCCCAAGTTGCCGTACGTTCGTCAGCGACAGCGGAAGATTTGCCCGATGCATCCTTCGCTGGCCAACAAGACACCTATCTTCACATTGCCGGAGAAGATGAATTGGTTCAACACGTGCGTAAATGCTGGGCATCCCTGTGGACGCCTCGCGCTATTTACTACCGGGAAAAACAAAAATACGACCACTTCGCCGTTTCTTTGGCCGTCGTCGTGCAAAAGATGGTAAATTCGGAAAAATCCGGCGTCATGTTTACGGCGAACCCCATTAACAACAGCCGGGATGAAATGATGATTAACGCCAGCTACGGCTTAGGCGAGGCCGTCGTCAGCGGCACGGTCACACCGGATGAATATGTCATTCGTAAGAGCGACAAATCCGTCCTTGAAAAAGTCATCGCCGACAAGAAAAAGATCGTCGTACAAAACGATTCAGGTATCGGCACTCACGAAGCCGACGTAGAAGATATTTTAGGCGCCGGTGCCGTAAAAGAAGAGTGCTTGACGAAAGAAGAATTAAGTACGTTGATCGATGCCGGGCTCAAGATTGAGAGCCTTTACGGCAGTGTACAAGATATCGAATGGGGCATGGACAGAGACACGAAAGGCCTCTATATTTTACAATCCAGACCCATTACTACATTAGGCGACGTGGAAAGTACGCCGGGAAAAGCGAAAGAGGAAGGCATGAATCAAGAACCTGAAAAGTTAAAACCCCTGGTTCGCGGCTTGGCTGCATCTCCCGGGATCGGACGCGGCAAAGTAAAAAAGATCAAAGACGTAAGCGAAATCAACTTAGTTAAAGAAGGGGACATTCTCGTTACGGGGATGACCAATCCCGACATGGTGCCCGCTATGCGTACCGCTGCCGCCGTCGTTACCGATGAAGGGGGAAGAACCTGTCACGCCGCCATCGTCAGCAGAGAATTAGGTATTCCCTGTGTCGTCGGCAGCAACACCGCCACATCCGTCTTGGAAGAAGGACAATTTGTTACCGTGGATGCGACTCGCGGGGTCGTCTATGAAGGCGACGTCTTAAAAGACAAGGAAAAGAAAAAAGAAGAAAAAACCGGCGCAACCGGAGCAGGCTTGGGTATTTCCGTCGAAGAACTTCGCCAAATCGTCGCACCGACGACGGCGACGAAGATCTACATGAACCTCGGAGAACCCGCGTTGATCGAAAAGTATAAGGATCTGCCCTTCGACGGCATCGGGCTCATGCGTACGGAATTTATCTTCACCAATAAGATCGGAGCCCACCCCATGTATTTGGCCAAGACCGGGCAAGGAGACATTCTCATTGATCAGCTGGCCGAAGGTATCGCCGAAGTGGCGAGCGCCATTTATCCGAAACAAATCGTCGTCCGCATGAGCGATTTCCGAACCAATGAATTTCGCGGCCTAAAAGGTGGCGACGAAGTGGAACCTCACGAAGAAAACCCGATGATCGGATGGCGTGGTGTCAGTCGCTATATTTCGCCGGAATACGAAAAGGGCTTCCGTTTGGAATGCAAAGCCATGCGTAAGGTGCGCGAAGAGTTCGGCCTGACCAATGTGGTCGCCATGCTGCCTTTTGTGCGCACGCCGGAAGAACTTGTTACCGTCAAAGAAATTATGGCGGAAGAAGGCTTGAAGCAATCGAAAAACTTCAAGATTTGGATTATGGCGGAAGTGCCCTCGGTGGTATTCCAAGCGGAAGAATTCGCCGAATTGGTAGACGGCTTCTCTATCGGTTCCAACGACTTGACACAACTGACCATGGGTGCCGATCGCGACAGCGGTATCTTGAATCGTATGGGCTACTTTGACGAACGAAACGAAGCAGTCAAGCGCGCCATTAAGATCTTAGTCGACGCCGCCAACAAGAAGGGCATTACTTGCTCCATTTGCGGTCAAGGTCCGAGTCAATACCCTGAATTTGCAGAATTCCTCGTAGAATGCGGAATTACTTCTATGTCCGTAAATCCAGATACGGTAGATTACACCCGTCGCCTGGTCGCTGGCGTGGAACAAAAAATCATTCTCCGCAAATTAAGAGAACGAAACTAAAACGTGCAGTAAAAAATCCGCCGAGATCCCTCGGCGGATTTTTTTGTGGAAATAATTCCTTACCCTTTAAATGCGAAATAATTGGATGGCGACGGCTCCTTCCCCTAGAAATGGTGACGAAGTCGAAAAAAGTTCGAGGCCTCGATCCCGAACTTAACTTTTTGATTTAAAAATCTATATGAAACAGTTTCCCGTAGTCGCGAAGACCGGTTTCGATTTCTTTTAAGGAGAAATTCCCCTGTTTTAATTCTTTTTCGTCGATGTGCAAAAGGGATTCGTAGAAGAGGATCCCCGTGGCCAGATCTGCCTCGCCTTCGTCGAAGGCGTCGAAGAGGGCATCTTCCGCTTCCCCAAATTGCTTCACTTTAATCAAGGCGTAAAGCCTTTTGGATATGGCAGAGGTCTTCGTCTTTTCTTTGTCCTCGTCTTTCATGCCCATGGGGTAGGCGAGGCCCAATAGAAATTGGATCAGCTCTTTAATTTGCTGCATGAGAAAATCATTTTTTATCATAGGCTTTTCTGCAATTTCTCGGCCAAGTATTTGGCGTGGTAGGTAATAATCATTTTGGCGCCGGCTCGTTTCAGGGCGATCATGTTTTCGTAGATGACGTCTTTATTAAGAACGCCGTCTCGAATGGCGTTCATAACCATGGTGTACTCGCCGCTGACATTATAGGCAACGAAATTCGTGTTAAAAGTGTCCTTCGCCCGAGCCAAAATATCCAAGCAGGCGAGGCCGGGCTTTACGATGATAAAATCGGCACCTTCATCTAAATCCGCTTCGATTTTCCGAAGGGCTTCGTCGCCGTTGTGAAAGTCCATTTGATAAGATTTTCGGTCGCCGAAAGAGGGACAGCTGCCGGCGGCGTCGCGGAAAGGCCCGTAATAGTTGGAAGCAAACTTTGCCGCATAGGACATAATGGGCACGTCCTTGTATCCGTTTTCGTCCAGGGTTTTACGAATCTTTGCCACGTGAAAATCCATCATGTCCGATGGTGCAATTACGTCGCTTCCGGCTTGGGCGTGAGACAGGGCGATCTTTGCTAGGGAAGCGATGGTGGCGTCGTTGTCCACCATGCCGTCTTCGTCTAAAATGCCACAGTGGCCGTGGTCTGTATATTCGCACATACACACGTCCGTAATGACGACGAGATCGTCGGTAAGGGATTTAATTTTTCGACATGCCCGTTGTACGACGCCGTTTTCGTCGTAAGCACCGCTTCCTATGCGGTCTTTGTGATCGACCACGCCGAACAAAATTACGGCGGGGATTTTTAGCTCTACGATCTCCTTCACTTCCTCGGCCAAACGGTCGACGGAGAAGTGGTAGATGCCGGGCATAGAGGGGATTTCCCGTTTTATATTCTCACCTTCAATGACGAAGAGAGGATAGATGAGATCAGATACGGAAAGGGTGGTTTCTTCCGTCATTTTTCTAAGAATAGGATTATTTCGAATTCTGCGTAGACGCATGGTGTGCAAGCTCCTTTATAATAGATTTCAGGAGAGATTCCTGGGTGGCTTTTTCTCCCAAATGTATATTGTCCTCTTTTACACCCAGTTTGACAAGGGTTTGTTTTGTCGTATCGCCGATGGCGAAGATCGGCGATGCGAGCAGCTCCTTGCCGTAGGCGGCGACGAAGTTTCTTGCCGCCGAAGAAGATAAAAATACGACACCGTCCGGTATGGAAGGGATGGATGCAGGCGCCGTAGGTGGAAGCGTTTTGTAAAGAATTCGGTCGACGGTGGGGGCAATTTGTTTGAGGGCGCGGCCGAGGGCAGGGTCGCTTCCATCGGCGTGGGGATAGTAAATGCGATTTTCGAATCCAAGGTGTTCCTTCAAGTAGTCTGCCAAATATCGCCCGTCGTAATGATCCGGGGTACCGTCGGCGCGGATTCCGTACGCACGCAGTGCTTTTGCGGTTTTTTCGCCGATGGCGTAAATACGAACGTCGGAAAGTTTCCGCACATCGTACAGAGATAGGAAGGAATCAAAGAAAAAGCGCACCGCGTTTTTTGATGTAAAGACCAGGGTGTCGAAGGAAAAATCCTTCAGATCGTCAAAAAGGTAGGTTTCGTTTACAGGTTCTATGCGGATCATCGGTCGTCGAAGGACGCGGGCGCCGACGTCATTTAAGGCATCGGCCATGGCATCTTGATTAGTGCCGGTTAAGAGGATGGTTCGACCGGTCAAAGGAAGATGGTTGAGCGGCGTCAAATCGTCGTGTAAATTGACGACGTTGCCGACGACAATAAGTCCCGGACTCGTTATTCCTTCGGGCAGACCGTCTTCGGCAACGGATTGGAGGTTCGCGTAATAAGCATTTACGAAGCCGTCGTTTGTCTCTTTTAAGACGGCAAAGGGTGTCGTCGGATGTTTTCCGGCGCGAAGCAAATCTCGGGCAATGGTCGATGCATTTTTCAGGCTCATGTAGAAAACCAAAGTGCCGGGAATTTTTCCGTACAAGCGGAAATCCTCTTCGTTCCTCGTAGAGTGACCGGTAATAAAAGATACGCTTCGGGAAAGGTCGCGGTGGGTGACGGGAATGCCTGCCATGGCGGGGACGCAAATGCCGGCGGTGATACCAGAGA
>JAEXBU010000007.1 GCA_023393815.1 Bacillota bacterium
CCACACGGGTGTGGACATCGGTGCGCCGAACGGCGCACCAGTCGTGAGCGCGCAATCGGGTACGGTAATTGCCTCGCGTTTTATGAACGGCTACGGAAACTGCATTATGGTGGATCATGGAAGCAAAGTTACGGTCTACGCGCACTTATCTTCTCGTACCGTCAGTCCGGGACAGTCGGTTTCCGCGGGACAGACAATCGGTTACGTCGGAAGCACGGGCATGAGTACCGGTCCACACTTACACTTCGAGGTGCGAGTGAACGGCGCTGTACAAAATCCCCTCAACTATTTATAATCAAATAGACAGATCGAGAGAACCTTTCTTCGGGAAGGTTCTTCTTCCTTTTCAAATCAGGAGTTCTTATGAAGAAAAGAAATATCGTTCGCATCATTGCCTTACTTTTCGTGACCAATTTGCTCACGGCTTTTGCCTCCGTACATTTTGCCGCGGGAAGTGTGAAGGAAGTGGTGCAAACCAAAGTGTTGGAGCAATTTCTAAGGAAATATTACCTTCGCAGCGCGGACGTCACCGAGGCGGACTTTATCGAAGGAAGAAAAAAAGGGACGGTGGCAGCCTTAAACGATCCCTATAGCGAATATTTCAATAAAGAAGAGTACAAAAAATTTGTGGAATCCACCACCGGCGAATTTTACGGCATCGGCGTGCAGATCGGTCCTGTGGCCGATTCCAAGCTGATTACGATTATTGCACCTATCAAAGGATCTCCGGCGGAAGCGGCGGGTTTAAAGTCCGGCGATAAAATCGTGTCTGTGAATGGCGTCGAGTATACGGTGGATGAAATGGAAGAAGCGGTGAAGCACATAAAGGGAGATAAGGGTTCTACGGTCACCTTGGGCATTATGTCCGAAGGGGAAGGAAGTGTACGTGACGTAAAGGTCACGCGGGACGAAATCCACATGGAGTCGGTAATCACCGCATCCATTGGCGACATCGCTTACATCGGCTTGACACAATTTGAAGACGACACGGTGAAGGAATTCACCAAAGCCCTTCAAGAAGTTTCGGACAAAAAAGGTCTAATCCTCGATTTGCGCGGCAATCCCGGCGGTATTTTGGAAGCGGCGGTGGGCGTAAGTGACGCGCTGCTTCCAAAGGCCGACATCGTCAGTGCCAAGGACAATCGCGGCAAGGAGGTTTTTCACTATACATCCGACGAAAAGGCGTGGAAGAAACCCATTGTCGTGTTGGTGAACGGGGGAAGCGCTTCCGCTTCGGAGATCGTCTCCGGCGCTTTAAAGGACAACAAGGCGGCGACGTTAGTCGGCGAAAAGACTTATGGAAAAGGCGTGGTGCAAACTTTGGTACCCTTGCCTGGCGGGGGAGGTATCAAGCTGACCACCAGTGAATATTTCACGCCATCGGGGGTAAACATCCAGGACAAGGGGATCGAGCCCGACGTGAAAGTCACTTTGCCCGATAACGTTAAGGCCATCGGCCTCGAGCATAGAGATCAGGACACACAATTGCAGAAGGCAATTGCCATTATTGAAGAGAGCGGTCGTTAGATCGCTCTTTTTGCAGGAGGAACTATGGATTTTAAAATTCATTCGAAATATAAGCCAACCGGGGATCAGCCCCAAGCCATCGATCAGCTGGCGAAAGGCATCGAAGGAGGGATGAAGCACCAAACCCTGTTAGGGGTCACGGGAAGCGGAAAGACATTTACCATGGCTAACTTAATCGAGCGGGTGCAAAAGCCCACCCTGGTTATCGCCCACAACAAGACATTGGCTTACCAGCTGGCGTCTGAGTTTAGGGAATTTTTCCCGGACAACGCGGTGGAATATTTCGTCAGTTACTACGATTACTATCAACCGGAAGCCTATGTGCCGGGAACGGATACTTTTATAGCTAAAGACGCCAGCATTAACGATGAAATCGACAAGCTGCGCCATTCGGCCACTATGGCTCTTTTCGAACGGCGGGACGTGATTATCGTGGCGTCGGTGAGCTGTATCTACGGCTTAGGCGACCCGATCGATTACAAGAATTTGGTAGTCAGTTTGCGCCCGGGCATGGAATGGGACCGAAACGCTCTTATGAGCAAGCTCGTGGATATACAATACGTGCGGAACGACGTGGACTTTTCCCGTGGTACTTTTCGCGTGCGAGGCGATGTGCTCGAGATTTTCCCCGCCGGGAATTCGGAAAAAAGCATACGGGTAGAATTTTTCGGCGACGAAATCGATCAAATCGCCGAAGTGGATGCGGTGACGGGACGGATCGAAAGTTATCGCAATCATGTGTCCATTTTTCCCGCATCGCACTTTGCCACGCGGCCGGAAAAGATCGAACGCGGGGTCAAGACTATACGAAAAGAATTGGAAGAGAGGCTTTTTACGCTTCGGGATCAGGAAAAACTCTTGGAAGCGCAACGGCTGGAACAGCGAACCAATTATGATGTGGAAATGTTGGAAGAAATGGGTTTTTGTTCCGGCATCGAAAATTACACCCGCCACTTGAGTGGGAGGGAACCGGGCAGTCGCCCCTACACGTTGATCGACTATTTCCCGAAAGATTTTATGACTATTATCGATGAGTCCCATGCCACGGTACCGCAAATTCGCGGTATGTTCAACGGGGATAGAGCCCGAAAAGAAACCTTGGTAGAATACGGTTTTCGTCTCCCCTCGGCGCTGGACAATCGACCCTTGCGCTTTGAGGAATTTGAGGCTCTGCAAAATCAAGTGGTCTACGTGTCCGCTACCCCCGGCCCCTATGAGACGGAACACGAAGAACAGAGAGTGGAACAAATTATTCGCCCGACGGGTCTGGTAGATCCGAAAATCGAGGTGGTGCCGACGAAAAACCAAATCGATCACTTGACAGAACAGATTCAGGCGATGACGTCGAAGAAAATGCGCACATTGGTCACGACCCTAACGAAGCGCATGGCGGAAGATTTGAGTAAATATTTCAAAGACGTGGGCATGAAAGTGGCCTATCTCCACTCCGATGTAAAGACCATTGAGCGCATGGAGATTATTCGGGATTTGCGTTTGGGTGTATACGACATCCTCGTGGGCATTAACCTACTTCGAGAAGGCTTGGACATTCCCGAGGTAGGGCTTGTGGCAATCTTGGATGCAGACAAAGAGGGTTTTTTGCGCTCGGAAACATCCCTTATTCAAACGGCGGGACGGGCTGCGCGCAACGTAGAAGGCCACGTCATTATGTATGCCGACACGATGACGGGATCTATGGCGCGGACCATGGAAGAAACCGAGCGGCGCCGGCGTATTCAAATGGCCTATAATGAAAAACATGGCATCGTGCCCCGGTCCGTCGTCAAAGGAATTCGCGATACTATCGAAAACACTGTTACCGCGGAAGAAGAGGAAACTTTCGATGAAGACTTTGCAAAGGAAGACATTGTGGCCATATTAAAAAATTTGGAAACGGAAATGTTCAAGGCCGCCGAGCAATTGGACTTCGAGCGGGCAGCGAATATACGAGATCAAATAAGGGGCATAAAAGACCGTTACAGTTTCAATGAATAGACGATGTAAAGGGAAAGGAAATAGATGAATCCATCCATGGAACAGGCGATCCACATTCACGGAGCGCGCCAACACAATTTAAAAAATCTCGACGTCTACATTCCGAGAAATAAAATGACCGTCATTACGGGCTTGTCCGGGTCGGGGAAGAGTTCCCTGGCTTTCGACACCATTTACGCCGAGGGACAGCGACGCTACGTGGAAAGTTTATCTTCCTATGCGCGTCAATTTTTGGGACAAATGGACAAACCTGAAGTGGATTATATCGAGGGGATGAGTCCGGCTATTGCTATTGATCAAAAGACCACGTCAAAAAATCCTCGTTCCACCGTGGGGACGGTAACGGAGATTTACGACTACATCCGCATACTC
>JAEXBU010000062.1 GCA_023393815.1 Bacillota bacterium
AACAAGCAATACAGAATCCGTATGACCGACGAAGGGAGCGTGCGTTCCCTCTTAATGGATAGCGATTTCCTTCGTCCGGACAATGTTTTTCAAATGCACTATGCCGTGGATCCGGCTCTTTTAAGAGATACGGAATCTATTCGCGCCTACATTCGCGGCTCTTTTCTAGGCGCAGGCTCCGTGACTAGCCCGTCGAAAAGGTATCATCTGGAGATGATTTCCCACGATAAGATGCACGGGGAAGATATAAAAAAGTGGCTCGCTCGAGCGGGCTTTTCGGTCAAGGGCATTTATAGAAAAGACGATTACATTATTTACTTAAAAGAGGCGGAAAAAATTTCCGATCTCTTGGCTTTTATGGGGGCCGGCCGATCGGTGTTGGAATTCGAATCCACTCGAGTCGTGAAAGACGTCAGGAACAACGTAAACCGCCTGGTCAATTGCGAAACGGCCAACTTGTCCAAGACGGTAAATGCGGCGGGAAGACAGCTTAGGGATTTGGCTACGATCCAAAAAACCATCGGACTGTCGGCCCTGGACGAGGAGCTCCTGCCCGTGGCGACGATGCGCATCCGCCATCCCGAGGCGAGCCTTTTGGAAATCGGGGAAATGATGCAGCCGAAAATGTCGAAAAGCGGCGTGAATCATCGCTTGAAAAAGATACATGAATTGGCGGAAACGCTGAGAGGAGATTAAATTGAAAGAGTTCAACGTTACACTGAAAAACAAAGAAGGTCTGCATGCCAGACCGGCGGCCATGTTTGTCCGGGCGGCGAACCAATACGTCTCGGACATTACCATTATTCGCGACGGCGAAGAGGTGAATGGCAAGAGCATTATCGGCATTATGAGCTTAGGCATTTTTTCCGGTCAAGAAATTACTTTGCAGGCCGAGGGCAGCGACGAAGAAAAAGCCGTCGAGGGCCTGGTCGAGTTTATCGAAAACGAATTGAAGTAAAAGAGCTGGCCTTTTTGACCGCTCTTTTTTTATTTAGAGAGGACGCCTATGGGATCATTCGTACACTTGCATTTGCACTCGGAGTATTCGCTTTTGGACGGCTTTACCAAAATTGCCGATTTGCCCGAGCGAATTAAGGCGATGGGCATGGACGCCGTGGCCTTAACCGACCACGGAAATATGTATGGCATGGTGGCTTTTTACAAGGCGGCGCGGGCAGCGGGGGTGAAGCCGATTTTAGGTTGCGAGGTCTATGTTACCCGCCGGGACAAAAAGGAAACGGATAAGTCCAATCGCCGCTACCACTTAATTCTTCTCGCGGAAAATCAAACGGGATGGGAAAATTTAATGGCCTTAGTTTCCGTCGGCTACGTGGACGGGTTTTACTACAAGCCCCGAGTGGACATGGAGGATTTAAAAAAGTATCACGAAGGCCTGATCGCCACTTCCGCCTGTCTCGGGGGCGAAGTACAGCAGGAGCTCTTGCAGGGAAACGAAAAGGCTGCCGAAGAGGTGGCGCTTCGCTACCGAGAGATTTTCGGCGAGAAGAATTTCTTTTTGGAGCTGCAGGATCACGGGATGCGGGAGCAGAAAGAAGTAAACCGAAAACTGCTGCGTCTGTCCGAAAAAACGGGGATCGAGCTTATTGCCACCAACGATTGCCACTACTTAAAGAAGGAGGATGCCGACGCCCACGACGCCCTTTTGTGTATTCAGACGGCATCGATTTTGGAGGAAGAACATCGTATGCGCTTCCCTTCGGACGAATTTTACGTGAAGAGTCCGGAAGAAATGGCGGCTCTCTTTCCTTATGCGCCCCAAGCGTTGGAAAACACGGTTAAAATCGCCGCGCGCTGTAATGTAGAGCTCGAGTTCCATCACTTGCACCTTCCTCACTTCGAAATTCCCGAAGGCTACACCGGCGAAGGATACCTGCGCGAGCTTGTGGAAGAAGGGCTTCTTATGCGCTACGGCACCGTCACAGAGGAAATTCGGAGTCGCGTGGAATTCGAGTTGGATACGATCTTTTCCATGGGTTATACGGACTACTTTCTCATCGTGTGGGACTTTATTCGCTTTGCGCGGCAAGCCGGGATCGAGGTGGGGCCGGGTCGAGGTTCTGCGGCGGGAAGCGTGGTTTCTTATGCTTTACAGATTATTGACGTGGATCCGTTACAGTTCGGCCTGTTATTTGAGCGCTTTTTAAATCCGGAGCGGGTCAGTATGCCGGATATCGACGTGGACTTTTGCTACGAGCGCAGAGAAGAAGTCATCGACTACGTCATCGACAAGTATGGGGAAGATCACGTGGCGCAGATCGTCACTTTCGGTACCCTGGGGGCCCGTGCGGCGATTCGAGACGTGGGGCGAGTGATGGATTTGCCTTACGGCCGCGTGGACTACGTGGCGAAACAAGTGCCGAACGAATTAAACATTACCTTAAATCGAGCCTTGGAGATTTCTCCTTCCCTAAAAAAATCCTACGACGAAGAGGAAGATGTGCACAAGCTTTTGGATCTGGCGCGGCGTTTGGAAGGGGTGCCCCGTCACACGTCCACCCATGCCGCCGGCGTGGTCATCAGTCAAAACCCCATAACCGATTACGTACCCCTGACGCGAAACGGCGAGATCCTCTCTACCCAATTCAACATGGTCGAGTTGGAAGAATTGGGCTTGTTAAAAATGGACTTTTTAGGCCTGAGAACCTTGACGGTGATTCGCGACGCGCTACAATTTATCGAGCGGGATTTCGGTGTAAAGGTGGATTTTCAAACCATGGATTACGACGATCCCGAGGTTCTTGAAATGTTTCAGCGGGCAGAAACTTTGGGCGTATTTCAGTTTGAAAGTGGCGGTATGCGTGCCTTTTTAAAGGACTTAAAGCCTACAAAGTTTGCCGACCTCGCAGCAGCCAATGCCCTCTTCCGCCCGGGCCCCATGAATCAAATTCCGAAGTTTGTGGAATCGAAGCACGACCCGTCGAAGATTACCTACCCTCACGAAGCCCTGAAGGATATTTTGGAAGAAACCTACGGTTGTATCGTCTATCAGGAACAGGTTATGGAAATCGTGCGCCGGGTGGGCGGCTATTCTTTGGGCCGGGCGGACTTGGTGCGCCGAGCCATGAGTAAAAAGAAAATGGCCGTAATGGAACAGGAGCGGCAAAACTTTATTTACGGCAGCTTAAACGAAGACGGAGAAGTGGATGTGGCCGGCGCTATTCGAAATGGCGTGGACGAGGAAAGCGCCAATGCTATTTATGACTTGATGATCGACTTCGCCAACTACGCCTTTAACAAGTCTCACTCCGTGGCCTACGCCGTGGTGGCTTACCGAACGGCGTGGCTGAAGCACTACTATCCGGCTCAATTTATGGCGGCACAAATCACTTCGTTTATGTCCAATCCCGAGCATATGCGCGTCTACATCGAGGAAGTAAAGCGGCTGGGGATCGAACTGTTGCCGCCCGATGTAAACAAAAGCTTTTTGACGTTCAACGTGGAAGACGGCGCTATTCGCTTCGGCCTCAAAGGGATTAAAAACGTCGGGGGCAATTTCGTCCGTGCCATCGAAAAGGCGAGGGAAGATGGCCCCTTTACTTCCATGGCGGAATTTATTCGCCGAGTGGACAAAGTCGCGCCGGGAGCCATGAATAAAAGGAGCATGGAGTCTTTGATTAAGGCCGGAGCCTTCGACGTCTTGGGGGGAAACCGGCCGCAGTATTTGGCCGTCTATGAAAAGCTGATGAATAGGGTTCAGGGAGAAAACAGGCGAAACATTCCCGGGCAGGTCAGTCTGTTTCAACAGGCGGAAAGCACCATGGATGAAACCCTTCCCAAGTTGAAAGATTACGACAAGAAGCAAAAATTGGAGTACGAGAGGGAAGTCATGGGCATCTACGTGTCCGGGCATCCGTTGGAGTCCTACACAAAGAGCTTGAAGAGTCAAACGGATTCGGATACGGCGACGATTAAAGAGGCCATGCAAAGCACGGACACCTTATTGAATCGCACCTTGGGCGGTTTATTAAGAGAGACGCGCACCTTGGTGACGAAGAAAAATCAAATGATGGCCTTCGGCGTCTTGGAAGATCTGTACGGTACCATCGAGCTGGTGGTCTTCCCCAAAGTCTATTCGTCTCTGCCTCCGGGGCTTTTCGAGGAAGGAAAGTTGATTACGGTAACCGGGCGCATCGAAGGAAGCGACGTGGAAGAGGGAAAAGTTCTGGTGGAATCGGTTCGTCCCTTGCGGGATATGGAGGATGGAGAAAAACTGTACATTCGCCTGCCTGACGGGAGCCTGCAGGAGGAAATGGAGGCCATTTGCAAGGCGCACCCTGGCGAACTTCCCGTCGTCCTGTACTTTACCGATGAGAAAAAAGCCGTGGGGCTTCCCAAATCCATGGCGGTGACTTACGATGTGGGACTGGTTTCGGCCCTAAGGGGGTATATAGATCCGAAAGAAGACGTGATTAGAAAGTGAGGAAAAGATGGCGATCGGTGTATTGACCAGCGGCGGCGACGCCCCGGGCATGAACGCCGCCATACGGGCGTTGGTTCGCTCGGCGGTGTATGCGAATTTGGACGTGGTGGGCATTCACAACGGCTACCGCGGAATCTTTGAGGAGGACGCGCAGGAGATGGATCTTTCCTCGGTGGCGGATATTGTTCACAAGGGCGGCACGATTTTAGGAACCAGCCGCTCGGAAAAAATGCACACCGAAGAAGGTCTGGCGGAAGCGAAGAAGCATTTGGACGCCATGGGCATCGAGCACTTGGTGGTAATCGGCGGCGACGGATCCATGCGCGGGGCCTTAGCCTTGTCGGAATTGGGTCAGTCGGTGATTACGATCCCCGCTACCATCGACAACGACCTGGGTTATCAACATGGAAGCATCGGCTTTTACACGGCCATCGAGACGATCCTCGATGCCATCGGGCGAATCCGCGACACATCCAGTGCCCACAAACGGGCGAACATCGTGGAGGTCATGGGAAGAAATTGCGGCGACCTGGCCCTTTATGCGGGAATCGCCGGCGGGGCGGAAAGTGTCATACTTCCGGAGGTGGAATTCGACTTCGACCGCGTCAAGGAAAAAATTCTTGCAGGAAAACGTCGGGGCAAGCGGCATCATATTCTTCTTTTAACGGAAGATAAGCTTTCCGCCTACGGGTTGGCGAGAGATTTAGAAGAGGCTACGGGCGTGGAGACGCGGGTCACCATTTTAGGCTACGTGCAAAGAGGCGGTATGCCTACGGGCGTGGATCGAATCAACGCGTCCCGCTTGGGAGCCGAGGCGGTCGATTACTGCATGGGAGGTACGCGGTCTTTGGCCCTTGGTCTTAAGGGCGGCGAGGTCATCGCTATGGACTTAAAGGAAGCGTTGGCCGTAGAAAAGACCTTCGATCGGGATTTGTACCATTTACTGGATAAAATTTCCATTTAGGAGTGAGTATGAAAAAAACCAAAATCGTCGCCACCATCGGACCGGCCTCGTGGGAAGAGGCGATCCTAAGGGCTATGTTTGAAGCGGGCGTGAACGTGTGTCGTTTGAATTTTTCTCACGGCGACCGCGTAAGCCACAAAAAAACCATGGACACCATAAAAAAAGTGCGAAAGGCCATGGATCTTCCCATTGCCATCATGTTGGACACGAAGGGACCGGAAATTCGCACGGCAACCTTTCAAGGGGGAGAGGCCGAGCTGAAAGAAGGGGATGTATTCGCCCTTTACGGGGGAGAGCGCGAAGGAGATTCGACGGGCGTCGCAATTACTTACAGCGCACTGTATAAGGACGTGGCGCCGGGGCAGGTGATTTTAATGGACGACGGTCTGATCGCTCTCGAGGTCACATCCATCGAAGACGACGTGGTTTACACCACCGTATTAAACGGCGGTCTAATGAAGGATCACAAAGGCATCAATGTGCCGGGGGCGTCCATTCAATTGCCGGCCTTGACGGAAAAAGACGTGGAGGACATTCGCTTCGGCATCGAAGAAGAGGTGGATTTTATCGCCGCGTCCTTTATTCGGAAAAAGGAGGATGTTCTGGCTATTCGCGACGTTTTGGAAACCTACGGCGGCGAGGGAATTAAAATCGTCGCTAAGATTGAAAACAAAGAGGGGATCGACAACATGGATGCCATCGCCGCCATGGCCGACGGTCTCATGGTGGCGCGGGGCGACATGGGCGTGGAAATCGAAACGGAGCGGGTGCCCCTCGTGCAAAAACAGTTGATCGAGCGAGCCATCGACGAGGGCATTCCCGTTATTACCGCTACACAAATGCTGGATTCCATGATCCGAAATCCCCGCCCCACACGAGCGGAAGTGGCGGACGTGGCCAACGCCATTATCGACGGCACCAGTGCCGTGATGCTCTCGGGAGAAACCGCCGGGGGAAAGTACCCCGTGGAGGCCGTAAAGGTGATGGCCAGAGTCTGTGATGTGACGGAAAATGCCTTGGACTACGCGCAAATTTTGAGTAAAAATGGAAAATTTCAGCACAACACAACCAATGTGATCGTCAAACACGCCGTAGAAATGGCCGAAGAGCTGTCCGCCGATGCCATCGTCATTGCCACGGCCACGGGCTACAGTTCCAGAAATTTGGCGAAGTTTCGTCCCGCGATGGATATTTTCGCCGTCACCGAAGACGCGCGCGTTCTTCGGCAAATGAGTTTACAGTGGGGCGTCACCGGAGTAAAGGGGAATAATCGCGGCCGGAAGATCTTTGAAGACACGGCCAACGTAGTAAAGCGAGCCGGATACATCAAAGAAGGGGATTTGGTCGTCATGGTGGCGGGAATTCCTCAAGGGATCGCCGGAAGCACCAATGTCGTAAAGGTACACCAGGTGGCCGCTACGCTGCATAAGGGCGTGGGTGTTACGGGGGGACACCATACGGCGCGGGCGCGAATCGTCGCAGACGACGGATCGTTCCTTCGGGATTTTTCCGACGGAGACATCGTCGTGGCGAAAAGTTACGACAAATCCCTGGCACCCTACCTGGCCCGTTGCGGCGGATTTATTTCCGAGGAACAGGGC
>JAEXBU010000102.1 GCA_023393815.1 Bacillota bacterium
GGTAAATACCGTCAAGTTTTTAGCCGATTTCAATCCGATCCACGCCAATATTTTGTATCAATACCCCAGCATTTTATTGGGTCTCGTCTTTATCTTTTTAGGGCGAATTCACATGGAACAGCAGAAAAAAGCTATGGCGCCGACCCTTTTGTTTTTGGCGTTAACCTTTGTCTATGCGGTTATGACGGGTTTCGGTCTCATTACCTATTTGTATCTTATCGTGCTTACGGTTCTCACTGTCACCTCCCGACGGGATCTGTACCGAGAACAGTTTATCTACCGAGGCGAAAGCCTTTTAATGGACTTGGGGATCGGGATGGTTTTTGTCACCGTGTATCTTTTGTCCATTGCCAACAAAGCAAGGGGAACCCGGCTACTTCTTAAAGCTAAGGACTTTCTCGTCGTGCCCTTCGAGAAAAACTGGCTACGTATTAGCGTCATGCTCCTTCTTATTGCCGCTGTCCTCTACGCCATTTTCCGCTACGTGAAGGGAGACGGAAAAACCGTTGGCGAGCGAGCGGATCCGGATCGCGCGGAAGCCCTTCTAAAGGCCTATGGAGGCGATATGGATGCGGGCCTCGTCTTTTTAGGGGATAAGGACCTGTACTGGTATTGCGTGGACGAAGAAGATGTGTGCGCCATTCAACTGAAGACGGTGGGCGATAAAGTCATCGTCATGGGCGAGCCTATGGGAAATCGCGACTACATCGACGACTGTGTGAAACAATTTATTCGGGACGTGGACGTTTTGGGCTACGATCTGGTATTTTACGAAGTTTCTCGGGACCTGATAATGAAGCTCCACGACTACGGCTTCCACTTTATGAAGTTCGGCGAGGCCGCCATCGTGGACTTGGAAGACTTTACCTTGGAGGGGAAGAGTAAAAAAGCTTTCCGAAATGTGCTGAACAAATTTGAAAAGGAAAATGTCCGGTTTGAGATCCTCCAACCGCCCTATGACGAACGAACCATGGAGAGATTTCGCTCTATTTCCGATAAATGGCTGAAAAATCGGGGCGAGAAGGGATTCTCTTTGGGATTTTTCGACGAAGGCTATCTAAACCGCGGGCCCGTTGCTGTAGTGAAAGAGGAGGAAGAGATCGTCGCCTTTGCCAATTGTATGCCCGTGTACAAAGACGGTTGGGCGACGATCGACCTGATGCGCTACGATCCCGACCGCGCCCCCGCTGGTACCATGGATTTTCTCTTTTTGAATCTGTTTTTGCACTTTAAAGAGGAAGGCAAAGTCGCCTTCGATTTGGGCATGGCTCCTTTGTCCAATGTGGGCATGAATGAACACAGCTTCTTGCAGGAAAAGCTCGCGTACTTTGTCTATACCTTTGGAAGTGCCGTCTATTCCTTTGAAGGGCTGCGCAGCTACAAAAGCAAATACGCGGCTTATTGGGAGGCGAAATATACTGGCTACAGCCATCGCAGCAGCCTCTTATTTACCGTACTGAGTTTAGTACGGGCGGATCGGTTGAGCGGCGGGCGAAAAGAGTCTTAGTGTAATTTCCGCTCGATGCGCCCGACGACATCGTCGCCGGACATGAGAGATTTTAAATTATCCCGGTCCAGGAGCAGGACTTTGTTTTTTCTCAGGGTGTTTTTTGCCGCCGGATCCAAAACGGCGGAGTCCATTAAAAGCACCTTTCTTTCTTGAACGTCGCCGGGAAAGTGCGCCATAATGCAGTCCAAATCTTCCGTGTGAGCCACGCCTTCCACGTCGATGCGCTTGATCTCTACGGCGTAAACGCGCCCGTCTTTTTCCATCCGAAAGTCGTAGGGAAGATCGGGATCGTCGTAATCGTTGTCTAAAATTTCGTAACCACAGCGCATAAAGGCGATGGATGCCAGGCGTTCGTGGGTCATTTCTTCTTCCAAGAGTTTTAGCGCCCGCACGAGGTGCAGGGGATCCAATTTCAAAATGGCGGTGCAGCCGTAGGTGTCGTCTTTTTTGGGAAAGTACTTCACGTCAAAAGCGATCATGCGCTCTTCCACTACGGTAAAATAGCCGTGGGCGATGGCATTGCGCATATGGCGCACCAGGGCGGAAATTTTCGTTTCCCTTTCCGCCGTGGTCAGAATGATCTTTTGGCAGTTGGTACAAATGGCCTCCATATAGTAATCGACGATATCGTCGTCGATGTAATCCAAAAACAAAATGTCCTCATCCTCGAGGTGAAGGGCTTCGGAGACGAGGTCGAAACTGAAGTCTTCGTAGAGAGGCTCGGTAATCAGTACATTGGAAGGGGATTGGAAGGAATGAATATTGGGAACATACCACAGAAGGTACTCCAAGGCTCGGGTAAGATCCTCGGATAGGGGCAGGGGCCGTGGATCGTGTACGATGGAGTATTTTTTCTTCACGTGGTGATCGCAGTCGTAAGAGAAACCGCGAAAGTGAGGCAAGTGTCCGTTGTGATGGGTCATAATGCACGTCCTTTCTCGTCCGTATGGTTTCATTATAGCCCAAAGAAAAAGCTTCGCCAATCGAAGAAAAAGGGCAGAAATCCGCGGAGAATACCTTGACAGAGCGTGCTGTTTACACTATAATAATTGCTAGTGTTTTAAAGCCCCGGAAACTTTTGAACATCATCCCTTTTGATAGTGCAGGAGGTCATTCATGAAGACAACCATGGCGAAAGCCAATGAAGTAGATAGAAAATGGTACGTCATCGACGCCGAAGGCAAAGTCCTCGGCCGCTTGGCTACCGAAGTCGCAAACATTTTGCGCGGCAAGAATAAACCCATTTACACCCCCCACGTGGATACCGGCGATTTTGTTATCGTTATTAATGCCGAAAAGGTTAAAATGACCGGTTCTAAATGGGACGATAAGATTCACGCTTACCACACCGGTTACCCGGGCGGACGTCGCGAAGTAGCCTACAAGGATATTCGCGCAAAACATCCGGAACGCGTTATCGAATACGCGGTCAAAGGAATGCTTCCCAAGAGCCGCTTGGGTCGGTCCATGTTCGGTAAATTAAAAGTTTACGCCGGGCCGAACCATCCGCACGAAGCACAAAAGCCGGAAGTTTACGAAGTGTAAGGAAGGGTGAATCAGATGGCAGATCAAATTAGAGCAACAGGTAGAAGAAAAACGTCCGTAGCCCAAGTTAGACTTTTCTCCGGTAGCGGAAAATTTATCGTTAACGGCAGAGAACTCGACGACTTTTTCGGTTACGAAACCTTGCGTATCGTGGCGAAAGCGCCTTTGACTATTACGGAAACCGAAGGCCAATACGACGTCCTCGTCAAGGTTAAGGGCGGCGGTTACACCGGACAAGCCGGTGCCATCCGCATGGGTCTTGCGCGCGCATTGCAAGAAGCCAACCCCGATTTCCGTCCCATTTTGAAAAAGGCCGGTTTCTTAACCCGCGACCCGAGAATGAAGGAAAGAAAGAAATACGGCTTGAAAAAAGCTCGTAAATCTCCTCAATTCTCCAAACGTTAAGCAAATACAGAAAAACACCGCCGCGTGCGGTGTTTTTTGTTGCGCAAAATTTCAGCGGAGAATGAGGGCATTCTTTTTTTACAGATTGCATTTGTAAAACCTTTATGGGGCGATTTTTCTGCAAAAAAACCGCCGGATGGAACCGGCGGAAAGGGATAAGTTATTTTAAGAGATGTAAATCTTTGGCCATGGTGATGAGATCGTCTTTGTCCGCGCCTTTTGCGCTGATGGAGACGAGAAGACCGTTCCGTTCGAAGTCAGCGGAGTGGCCTTGAATAATGAGCTTTATGCCATCGACATTGGCTTCATAAATTTTTTCGTCGCCTCCGGTTTCATAGGCGGTTTCGGGAGACGAGATTCGCTCCTGGAGATAGATGATCTTGCCGTCTTTTTTGTAGGTGAAGGTGACGTAGTCGGATCGTTCCCCCGCCTCGGCATAGGTTTCCGATTCTACGTAATTGTATTTTTCTGAAAAGACCAGAGGATGAAAGCTCAGGCTCTTGGCGATTTCTTCTACCGGTGCCTTGTTGCCCGTGGATTCCTTCACGTCGTCGGCGTATGCAAAGGTGACTTCGCCTGTGGCTTTGTCGTAAGCGGAGCTTACGATTTCGCGGCCATCTTTGGAGTAGATGGGTTCTTCCTTCACCAGGGCTTCGGAGCTGGTGATTTCATTTCCGTCTTTGTCAAAAATTTTTCCCTTCAAATAGTCGGGGAAGGGGACATCTTTCGGATCCACAGCGAGCTTGTCTTCGTTGATAACGATGCGGCCTGAGGGGGTGACGACTTGTTTCACCGTATTCACGATGCCGCTGCCGAAGCTCGTAAAGGGGAGTGTGGCGATGAAAAGAGCGCAAGCCGCGGCAATAGCGGGCTTTCTGTATTGTCTTCTTTGTTTATTTTTCATTTTTACATAGACTTCCTGCATATCTTTTTCGTCGTCGTCGTACAGATTTTTCAAGCATTGATTGACGTCATAAGAGGGGTGGGTGCGGTTACTTTCCTTCATGATAGGCCTCCATTTCTTTTCGCAATTGATTCAGCAAGCGGTGGATCATGACGCCTACGTGATTGGGATTTGTGTCCATAAGGGCGGCGATGGTTCGATTGGAAAGCTCTGCACCGAATTTGTAGCTAATTAACAGTTGGTCTCTGGGTTTCAAATTTTTTACGGCTCGCCGCAAGTAGGTGATTTCCTCTTTGCTTTCCACGATTTCTTCGGCGTTCGGATCCTCTTCTACTACATCTTTTGCGGCGCTTAAGGACAACCACTGAAAGCGGTTCTTTTTGCGGTAGTAGTCCTTGATTTGATTGCCGGCGATGGTAAAGAGCCATACGTCGAAGCTGCCTTTGTTTGGATCGTAGGCGGAAAATTTTTTGTAGACTTTGAGAAAAATATCCGAAGTCAGATCCTTGGCCACCTCCCGGTTTCCGGTGCGGTAGTAGACAAATCGAAAGACGGGATGAAAGTAGCAGTCGTAGACCGCTTCAAATGTGACGGCATCGTCCATGACCGTCGGCATATCGGTCGTTTTATCCATTGGCTTCACCTCCTTATCTCTTCATAGGTATATACGCGGAAGGGCTTCGTTTATTACAAAAAAGATGGAGAAAGTCTTTTTCTTTATTGTATCGAGGGTCGGACGAAATTTTAAAGGGATGGCGGTAGATTTTCTTTACAGGGGGACGAGTTCGTGGTATTATAAACGAAAGGAAAACATTTCCGAAACTGCATACACATTCTTCGGGGCGAGGCGCAATTCCTCACCGGTGGTAAAGTCCACGAGTCATATGATTGAATCGGTGCAATTCCGATACCGACGGTATAGTCCGGATGGAAGAAGAATCAAAGACAATGTGAATTGTCTTTCCTTTGTTTGTCACTCCGAAGCATTTGGCTTCGGTTTTTTTATTGCAGGAGGCATTATGGATGAACAATACATGAGTAGGGCCTTGGTTCTTGCGCGAAAGGGCATGGGACGAACGAAGACCAATCCCATGGTGGGTGCCGTCTTAGTGAAGGAGGGCCGCATTATTGCCGAAGGATATCACCACGGTTTCGGCATGGATCACGCCGAAGTGGATTGCTTGAAGCGGGTGGAGGAATCACCGGAAGGCGGAACGATGTATGTGACGTTAGAGCCCTGTTCCCACTACGGAAAGACGCCTCCCTGTGTGATGGCCATTGAAAAGGCGAAAATCGCCCGAGTCGTGGTAGGAACGTTGGACCCGAACCCGAAGGTGTCCGGCCGAGGGATAGGAACCTTAAAAGCCGCCGGCATTCAGGTGGATGTGGGCATCATGGAAGAGGCTTGCCGGGAACTGAATCGCGCGTTTTTTACCGGCATTTTGACGCAAACGCCCTATGTAATCTGTAAATTCGCCGCCACGTTGGACGGGAAAATCGCTACGGACACGGGAGAAAGCCGGTGGATTACGTCGGAAGAGGCCAGAAACGACGGCCATAAACGTAGAGGGATGGTGGACGGAATTCTCGTCGGAACCAATACGGTTTTAAAGGATAATCCGCGCCTATCGAACCGAAGCGGCGAAGGAGGAAATCCTACGCGGATTATTTTGGATCGGCGGGGCGCCATTCCCCTGGACGCCCACGTGTTCGATGGTACACAGCCCACCGTCGTCTACACGGTGCACATGGACGACGCCTCTCAAAGAACCCTTCGAAATCGGGGTGTCGTCGTGGAAGTGGTAAGGGAGAAAAAAGGCAAGTTGGATCTTCCTCTTATCCTCGAAGATATTTATAAAAAAGACATGGGTCGTATTTTAGTGGAAGGCGGCGGGCGAATCCATGGCAGCTTCATCGACGAAGATTTGGTGGACGAATTTGCCCTGTACATGGCGCCGACTTTGTTGGGCGGCGGCAAGGACGGTGTCTATGGAAGAGCCGTCGCATCCTTGGCGGAGCGCAGGGACTTTGTCTTTAAAGAGGTGAAGGCGATGGGACCGGACCTGTATATAGGAGGCGTCAGGCGATGTTTACGGGAATCATAGAAGAAGTGGGCACCGTCGCTTCCTTGGATCGGCGGGGCGAGAAGATCGCCCTTCGCGTGCAGGCGAAAACGGTGCTCGAAGGGACGAAAATCGGCGATTCCATCGCGACCAACGGGGTGTGCCTTACAGTAACCTCCTTGGGAGATGATGCTTTTACGGCGGACATGATGACAGTGACGGCGAAAAAATCCGCACTGGACAAATTGCGTCCGGGAAAGGCCGTAAATTTGGAGAGGGCCCTCCTTCCGACGAGCCGCATGGGCGGCCACATCGTACAGGGTCACGTGGATACGGTAGCAACGGTGGATGGCATTGAGCCCCACGAAGGAGGTTATCTCCTTCACATCACCGTGGATCCCTCTTGGGCGGCATACTTTGTGGCGCAGGGATCGGTGACGTTGAACGGCGTTAGTTTAACCATCGTCCGGGCGGGGCGAAATGATTTTTCCGTTTCTTTGATTCCGGAGACTCTGCGCGCCACCAATTTAGGTGCATTAAAGCCCGGCGATCCCGTTACCGTGGAATTTGATATCGTGGGAAAGTATTTGCTCAGAAAAAAGGAAGTGGCGGACGATACGCCAGCCCTAGATAGAGATTTTTTGAGAAAGCATGGATTTTAGGAGGATAGTATGTGGAATACCATTGAAGAAGCCATTGAGGCGCTGCAAGCGGGCAGGATGATCATCGCTCTGGATGCGGAAGACAGAGAAAACGAAGGAGATATGATTGTCGCTGCCGAAACCTGTTCTACGGAGCAATTAAACGCTATGGCGACGTATGCGAAAGGGCTGATCTGTATGCCCATGAGCAAAAAAGAGGCGGATCGTCTGCACTTAAGGCCCATGGTGTTGAACAATACGGACAATCACGAAACGGCCTTCACCGTCTCTATCGACTATGTGGATACCACGACGGGAATCAGCGCCGTCGAGCGGGCTCTAACGGCCCGCATGACCGCCGATCCCCAATCTAAAGCCGAAGACTTTCGCCGGCCGGGCCATATGTTTCCCTTAATTGCCAAACCCGGCGGCGTGTTGGAGAGGGACGGCCACACGGAAGGCACAGTGGATCTGCTGCGTCTGGCGGGTTTGAGAGAAGTAGGCCTTTGCTGTGAAATCATGGAAGATAACGGAGAAATGATGCATCGAGACCGCATTCAGGAATTAGCGAAAAAATTGCACGTACCCATCATTAACATAGAGCAATTGAAAGAGTATCGCAAGACCCACGACTGCTTGATCGAGAGGGTGGCGGAAGCGGATATGCCCACGAAGTACGGACATTTTAAAGCCGTAGGTTACAGGAACACGCTGAACGGCGAACACCACGTGGCTCTGGTCAAAGGAGACATATCCGACGGGCAAAGGATTTTAACCCGCGTGCATTCGGAATGTTTGACCGGCGACGCCTTCGGTTCCCTGCGCTGCGACTGCGGCGATCAATTGGCTCGAGCCATGATGCAAATCGAAGAAGAGGGAAGGGGCATCGTCCTCTATATGCGCCAAGAAGGTCGGGGAATCGGTCTGTTGAACAAATTAAAGGCCTACGCCCTTCAGGACAAGGGAATGGACACGGTGGAAGCGAACCTGGCCCTGGGTTTTCCGGAAGATGCACGGGAATATTACATCGGCGCGCAAATCCTTCGGGATCTGGGCGTAAAGACCATGCGTCTGTTGACCAACAATCCCGACAAGGTCTACCATTTAGGACAATACGGTATGGAAATTGTAGAACGGGTGCCCATCGAAATAAAAGCCCACGAAGGAGACCATTTTTACCTGGAAACAAAAGCAAAAAAAATGAACCATTACTTGCACGAATTTACCTGTGATTGCCACGGTCATCACGACGGACACACCAAGGAGGCCCAAAAATGAGAATAATGGAAGGTATGTTAAGAGGCGAAGGAAAGACATTCGCCATTGTTGTCAGCCGTTTCAATGACTTTATTACGTCGAAATTAGTCGAAGGCGCCTTGGACTGTCTGACGCGCCACGGAGTGAAAGACGGCGACTTAAGCCTAGTCAAAGTGCCCGGAGCCTTTGAAATCCCCTTGGCAGCGCAAAAGTTGGCGCAATCGGGGAACTACGACGGCATCATCTGTTTAGGAGCCGTGATCCGCGGAGCCACCACCCATTACGATTACGTCTGTAACGAAGTGTCCAAGGGAATTGCAAAGGTGTCTTTGGATACGAACGTTCCCGTAGGCTTTGGCATTGTCACCACGGAAAACATTGAACAGGCTATCGAGCGGGCCGGTACCAAGAGCGGAAACAAAGGTTATGACACGGCGATGAGCGTGTTGGAAATGGTGGACTTATTTGAAACCATGTAAGAATAGAAAAAAGACTTTCCTTGTTGCGTTTAAGGGAAGTCTTTTTTTGTGTGCAGTCTTACAAAATCTTGTAGAATACGCCGTCTGCGGGTATAATATAAATGACATTGTGTCACTTATAAATAGAAACGACCGTTTCGACGATAGATATCGGCTTTGTGTCGAGTGGTTGGGAGATGAAAAATGGTTAAAAAGAGAACCTTATTACTCTTGGCGGGTTTGGTTTGGTCCTCTGCCGGAGCCAATGTTTTAAAAATCGGTGTAAAAGCGTACAGGACGGAGTGGAGGTTTTTTTATGGGGTTCTTTCCGTTGTGGTATTTTACCTGTTTTGGACGAAAGTGTTTCGCCCCTTGGTGGAAAAACATATTCTTCGCATTCGGGCGTACGAAGAAGAGAGAAAGGCCGCTTGGAACTTTTTCGATTTAAAATCCTTCCTTATTATGGTCTGTATGATGACTTTCGGCATCGCGATTCGTGCGCTTTCCCTTTTGCCGGACGGATTTATTGCTTTTTTCTACACGGGATTGGGAACAGCTTTGGCTTCGGCGGGGATCTTATTTTTGATCCGTTACGGGAGATACAACGAAAAGGCCGAGCTTGTCGAAGGAAAACAGTGCAAAGACTGAATGGTTCGCGTTTGGACGCAAAAAAAAGACCCCGAAGCTCGGGGTCTTTTCCTTTTCCTGTTTGAATTTTAGTTGTCTTCAGACAGTTCTTTGTAGCGTTTATAGGTTTGTCTTGCATCTTCTTCCGACGCGTCGAGAAGTTCTTCGCCTTCTTCAGGGGAACGGCGGAGGAGGGATGCGTAACGGTTTTCGCTCATAAGAAATTCGCGGTAGGACTTGGACGGTTCTTTGGAATCCATCTTGAAGGGATTTTCACCCTTGGCAATGAGCTCGGGGTTGTAGTGGTACAGTTGCCAGTAGTTACTTTCGACGGCTTCTTTTTGTTGTTGCGTAGCGAAAGCCATACCCTTGGTGATACCGTGGTTGATACAGGGCGAGTAGGCGACGATGAGAGACGGTCCGTTGTACGCTTCGGCTTCTTTAATGACCTTAATCAGGTGGTTCATGTTGGCACCGAGGGCGACTTTGGCGACGTAGATGTCGCGGTAGCTCATAGCCAAAAGACCCAAGTCTTTCTTAGACGTCTTCTTACCAGCTGCGGCAAATTGTACGACGGCACCCTTCGGCGTAGCTTTGGAAGATTGTCCGCCGGTGTTGGCATAAAGTTCGTTATCTACGACTAAGACATTGACGTCGGCGCCTGTGGCAAGAACGTGATCCAATCCGCCGTAGCCGATATCGTAAGCCCAGCCGTCACCGCCATACATCCAGAAGGACTTTTTGGTCAGCTGTTGTTTGTGGGCGAGGACAAAATCGCGAGCTTCCAACGCTTCTCCGTCCAGATCCAAGCGTTCCAACGCTTCGATTACGGCGTCGCTGCGTTCTCTGGTGCCTTCGCCGACGTTGTAATTGTCGAGCCATTCTTTAAAGACCGCTTTCGCTTCCTTATCGTCGATGGCGTTGTTGACCTTTTCGAGTTCCATGGTCACTTTTTCGCGTTGTTGACCGTTAGCCAGGTACATACCTAAGCAGAATTCCGCATTGTTTTCAAACAATAAGTTGGACCATGCGGGGCCAAATCCTTGGTAGTTGGTGGTGTAAGGTGCGATCGGGAACGCGCAGCCCCAAGCTTGGGAACAACCCGTTGCATTGGCGATATACATTCTGTCGCCGAAGAGTTGGGTCAAGAGTTTTGCATAGGGCGATTCGGAACAACCGGCGCAAGCGCCCGAGAATTCGAGGAGCGGTTGTTCAAATTGGCTACCTTTGATGGTGAACTTGTTCATGGGATTTTTCTTGTGAGACAAGGTCATGGCGTAATCCCAGTTTTCTTGTTCCGGAAGTTGGGTTTCGAAATCTTCGAAGACCAGGGCTTTTTCCTTGGCCGGGCAGGTTTGAACACAGTTGCCGCATCCCGTACAGTCGAGGGGATCTACTTGGATGGCAAATTCGTATTCGTCCATGCCTTTGGCGGGAATGGAGCGGAAATTTTCCGGTTTGTTCTTTGCTTCTTCGTCGTTTAACAAGAAAGGACGAATGGCTGCGTGGGGGCAGACGAAAGAACATTGGTTACATTGAATACAGTTGTCTGGTTGCCAACGAGGCACGTGAACGGCGATGCCGCGTTTTTCGTATTTGGACGTACCCAAGGGGATGTAGCCGGATTCGTAACCCTTAAAGGCCGATACGGGTAAATCGTCCCCGTGAAGTTCCGTAATGGGAAGCATCATATTGCGGACGTATTCGGATAAAGTGGGATCCACTTCCGGTTCGACGACGGTAAGATCTTTCCATTCGGCCGGGACTTCCACTTTGTGAATATTTTGGTAGCCGCTCTCGATGGCCTTGTAGTTCATATTGACGACTTTTTCGCCCTTGTGTTGGTACGATTTTTTGGCGAAAGCTTTCATCAAGCGTTCGGCTTCGTCCATGGGGATGATTTCGGCAAGCTTAAAGAAAGCGGATTGCAAAATCGTGTTTGTGCGACGACCTAAGCCGATGTCTTCGGCCAATTCCACAGCGTCGATGGTGTAGAATTGAATGTCGTTTTCCGCCAAGTATTTTTTGACCTTATTGGGCAGACGTTCGGCGAGGGTGGCATCGTCCCAAGTCGTGTTCAATAAGAAGACGCCGCCCGGACGAATTTCGTTGACGATGTCGTAGCGGGTAATATAGCTTTGGTTGTGGCATGCGATAAAGTCGCCGTAGGTAACGGCGTTGCTGTTGCGAATCGGTTCGTGGCCGAAGCGTAGGTTGGATTTCGTGATCCCGCCGGTTTTCTTGGCGTCGTATTCGAAGTACGCTTGCACGTACATATCCGTATTGTCCCCGATGATCTTAATGGAGTTTTTGTTGGCGCCAACCGTACCGTCGCCGCCGAGCCCCCAGAACTTGCAGTTGATGATCTTGGGATTACGAATAACGAAGCTGCGATCCACCGGCAAGGAACGATAGGTGACGTCGTCGACGATACCGACGGTAAAGTCGTCTTTCGGTTCGTTTTGTTTTAAGTTTTCAAAGATGGCGTAGATTTGTGCGTGATCGACGTCCTTCGAGGAGAGGCCGTAGCGGCCGCCGTAGATTTCCGGCGCGTCCTTCGTATTGTTGTAAACGGCGGAAACGTCCAAGTACAAGGGATCCCGTGCACCCGGTTCCTTCGTACGGTCGATGACGGCAATCCGTTTAACCGATTTCGGCATTTCGGCTAAGAAATGCTTCTTGGAGAAGGGACGGAACAGGTGGACTTGCAGGTAGCCGGTTTTTTCACCTTCGCTATTCAAGCGGTCTACCGTGTCTTTAACCAGGCCGCTGACAGAACCCATGCCGACGATGACGTATTCGGCATCTTCCGCACCGTAATAATTAAAGAGACGATAATCCGTGCCTTTCAACTCGTTGACTTTATTCATATAATTTTCTACGATTTCGGGAAGGCGATCGTAGAACGTGTTAATGGACTCTCTGGATTGGAAATAGGTATCCGGATTTTGAACGATCCCTCTTTGTTTCGGGTGTTCCGGATTCATGGCATTTTGTCTGAAGTGCTCGACGGCATCCCAGTTCAAGAGATCGCCAAGGTCTTTATAGTCGAAGACTTCAACCTTTTGAATTTCGTGGGAAGTTCTGAAACCGTCGAAGAAGTGCATAAAGGGAACGCTGCCTTCAATGGCGGACAAGTGGGCAATGGCGGCCAAGTTCATGGTTTCTTGAACGTCGCTGGAACAGAGCATAGCCCAGCCCGTTTGGCGGCAAGCCATAACGTCCGAATGATCCCCATAGATGGAAAGAACGTGGGAACCTAAGGTACGTGCGGCTACGTGCATGACGCCCGGATAAAGAGAACCGGCGGTACGGAACATACTGGGGATCATGAGAGCTAGACCTTGTGATGCGGTGTAGGTCGTGGTCAATGCACCGGCTTCCAGCGAACCATGCAACGTGGCAGCGGCACCGGCTTCGGCTTGCATTTCAACTAAGCGGACTTCTTGTCCGAAAAGATTCTTCTTGCCGTCTGCGGCCCAGGTATCCACCGAGGCTGCCATGGGAGAAGAAGGGGTAATCGGGAAAATTGCTGCTACTTCGGTAAACGCATACGAGACATAAGCCGCCGCTTCGTTACCGTCCATAGACTTATAGACTTTTTCGGTCATGTACACACTCCTTACATTCTTTCGAGTATTATGTCCTATCGTCGGAATTGACGACAGGTGCGAGGAATCCATCGGCTATGAAAACGTTATCAAGTTGGATTTCCCCGCTCTCAAAACACATTATATACAATGGTATCGAAAAATGGTAGGTGATTTTTGGAAAATCGGTAAAAAGCACAAAATCTAGAGAATTTTGTCGACAAACAACAATATTGGCAGAATTGGATAGAATATACAAAAAAATTGGCAAGACGATGGAAATAAATTAAAAGAATCGCAGGAAAAAAGCCAAAATTTATTGTATTGAAATCCATACGTTAAAAGAGAAGACCCTATTTTGCGTTTCAGGGCGGAGGCAATCATAGAGTTCGGAAGCCAAAAGTCGCCTAAAAATAAGAGTTCGACGGGAAGTCGCTCTCTTTTGCAGCCAAAGAAGAGGGTCGTTGCAATGTTTTCGCGGAAGGCGCCGCGATGCGATTCGGCCATGTTTATAGTTAGGAAGAAGATTGCGATAAGGATAAAGGGAAGGAAATAAACGGATGATGCACTTCGAAAATGTAGGGCTTGGAAAACGGCCCCTGTTTTCCCGTAAAAAGAAAATCTGCAGAAAAAAAGAATATGTAAATATAAAAAATACATAGGACGGGCCATAGAAAAAATAAATAGGCTGAAGGAAGGAGCCTACTGAAGTGGTGATAAATACATCTATTGAGCTGGGGTAGAGAAATTCGAGGATCGATTCGACGGAGAAAAAATTAATATATTAAAAAACATGTGATAAGAATGTGAAGGGAAAATCCGTGAAAAATAAAAAGCAAAGAGAGGCATTCAAAAAATGGCTTAGATATGGGGAAGATATTTAAATGTTCGATATTAAACAATCTTTAATTGACCTTATAGAAAAAAACGATTATAATATATTTAAAGATTGATTCCTAATTGTAAAGGACAGAATGAAAGGTGAAATTAGAAGCGCTACGGAATAGCGCACGGAGGTTTTTTTATGGATGGCACAAACGGTAGGAAGAAAGTAAAAGCGGTAGGGCTGGAAACTTTTGTATTCCTCGTTGTTTTCATCGGAGGATTTTCACTGATAGGAAGTAAAATGGGCGTCGGCATGATGTTTAAGACCATGATGGCCACGGCTCACGACTTGTTGCTCTCTACGGTCTTTTTGATTATGGCTATGGCCGTTTTGGCCGGCGCGATTAGCGGTGTTTTGTCGGAATTTGGCGCCATCGCTTTGATCAACAAGATTTTTGCCCCGTTGATGAAACCGATTTGGGGGCTGCCCGGCGCTAGTATTACCGGAGCTGTGGCAACGTATTTATCAGACAATCCGGCGATCATATCTTTTGCGAAGGACAAGACATTCACACAATACTTTAAGAAATACCAAGTACCTGCACTATGTAACTTGGGGACGGCTTTTGGCATGGGGCTCATCGTTACCACATTTATGATTGCGCAAGGCAAGGAGTTCATTGTGCCGGCCGTCGTTGGAAACGTCGGAGCCATTATCGGTTCTGTCATCAGCGTACGCTTAATGTTGATGCAAACGAAAAAGTATTATGGTGACGAAGCGGAAAAACCCTATGATGAGGATATGGACGTGAACGATTTGGAGTCGAAAGGCGAGTTCCGCTACATTCGCGAAGGCAATCTGTTCCAACGTACCTTGGATGCCCTTTTGGAAGGCGGAAAAAACGGGGTTGAAATGGGGATGTCTATTATTCCTGGCGTTTTGATCGTTTGTACATTTGTGATGATGATTACGTTCGGCCCAGGTGAAAACGGCCAATACACCGGCGCCGCCTACGAAGGCGTCAAGTTTCTACCCTTTGTAGGTCAAAAACTGCAATTCATCTTTGAACCCTTATTCGGGTTCCAATCGCCGGAAGCCATTGCCTTCCCTATTACGGCTCTTGGCGCGGTGGGCGCCGCTATTTCCTTGGTTCCGAACTTTATCGAAACGGGCGCGGCCCTTCCCAACGACATCGCCGTCTTTACGGCTATGGGGATGTGCTGGTCCGGTTATCTGAGCACTCACATCGGCATGATGGACGCACTGAAGTCCAGAGAATTGGCCGGGAAGGCTATTTTGTCCCATACGATCGGCGGACTTTTAGCCGGTGTTTCAGCGCATTTCATTTTTATGCTGGTTGGTTAGAACAGACAAATTGAGCGCGGAGGAGTCCGCGCTTTTTTGTTGCCCTTTGTGGGATTTGTGTTAAAATCATGTAGAAAACAGGGAAAGGAAGGGGGGAATGAATGATGCAAAATTTAAACAAAAGGAGATTACGAAGTTACGCCATTCTCGGTATTGCCATGATTTTATTGAGACAAGGGGTCATGGCTGCGGGATTTATGCGAGAATCCACGAATTTTGCTGCGACATGGGCGATGGTGCTTGCAGGTGTCGGCTTTTTCATCTTTCACTTTGAGTTACGCCGCGGCCGGGGTCTGTCGCCTGAAGGGGAAGAAGTGCTCTTAGGAGGGCCGATGCTTTACGGCGGGCTCCTCGTGGCCTTGTCTCTTTTCTTTTTTGCACTGACACTAGTAAAGGGACTGATCATTTTTGTCCTCTTTGGCGGTCTGCTTCTGTTTTTTACGAAGTTGATTCGAAATGTAAAACAAGAATAACAGGGGCAAAGATCTATGGATCTCTGTGGAGGTCTTGTTATGATGGAACCTCTTCTTTGTCCATGCCAAAATAAGCGTAATAAATGGCAGAGCGAAAGAATCGATGATTGTGTATTTGCCCTTGTGGCGGGTAGAAGTCAAAAATCGGATAGATACGTCGTGTCTTGGAAAGAGCCTCTATGAAAAAAGTAATGACAATTTTAAAGCGAGATATGAAACGAATACTAACCAATGAGGCGGCTCTTCTCGTCCTCGTCGGTATTTCTCTGCTTCCGTCTCTTTATGCGTGGTTTAATATTGCCGCGAACATGGATCCTTACGGAAATCTGGATCAGGTAAAGGTCGCCGTATCCAACGAAGATTCTTCCGTGCCCTTTCAAGGGAAGGATCTCAATGCGGGAGACGAAATCGTAGAGCAATTGAAAAAGAACGACCAGCTCGGGTGGACCTTTGTGGATACAGAGGCGGCCATTGAGGGAGTGAAGGCGGGGGATTACTACGCCGCCATTGTCATTCCCTCGGATTTTTCTTCGTCTTTTCTGTCTATTTTAGACGAAGGCGCTATTCGCTTTCCGGCTCTGGATTACTATGTAAACGAGAAGCTCAATGCCATCGCCCCGAAGATTACTTCTACGGGGCTTGGCGCCCTGGAAGCACAGATCGACAGCCGCTTTGTGGCCATGAGTTCGGAGATTTTAGGGGAAAAATTGGCGGAATCCACGACGGATTTCCGTGATGAGGCGGAGGAAAAACGTAACGATGCCATTCATAGTCTGGATAAAGTGGGTCAAAACTTAGCAGAATATGAAACGGTGTTAAAAAACATGGACGATGAGATGAATCGTCTGTCGGATCTAAGCCGCGGCGCCAGAAGCGATGTGAAGGCTTTAAAGACGGCGGTGAGAAAAGGCGAAATCACCCTCGATGAAGCCTCGGCGCTTCTGGAAGAGACCCGGCGGGAAAGTGAAAAAATCGCCGGCGCCTACGAAAATATTATGGACGATATGAACCGCATGACGCGCATGGCCGACACCTACTCCGAGAAAAAGTACTTATCTTTGGACCGGGACTTTTCTCATGAAAAACAGCGAATCGAGCGCGGTCTCGTGGACATGGAATTAATGAATGGCATAAACGG
The DNA here is from genome assembly GCA_023393815.1 of Bacillota bacterium. GTDB lineage: Bacteria > Bacillota > Clostridia > Tissierellales > Peptoniphilaceae > Aedoeadaptatus. Next base: position 16,803 of record JAEXBU010000102.1, read on the forward strand.
ACGAATTTTAAGGGATTTGGATAGTCTCTCGCCTATACCGAAGGAGGCGCGGCCTCTGGATACGGTGGAGCGATGGCGGCAAATCAATCGCCGAAATGGCACCCTCCTCGACGCGTTGAGGGAACAAAATGCGGCTTTGAAATCGGCGAGGGCTTCTCTGGAAGGTAGTCACTGCACGATTCAAAATCGGCTGAAGGAATCTTCCAATCAGCTCGGCGATTTAGGAAAAGATTTCCGCAGTACCATTTCCCCGATGATGAATCAAAGTTTCGATTTGATGAATCAAGTGGAAGGACATTTTTCAGCTACCTTGTCCACCATGCCCGCGCTCTTGGACGGATTTGATCGTTTGCTCGGCGACATGGAGGTTATGACCGGCGAAGCCCACAAAACGGTGGAAAACAGTTTGGTAAGCCTAGGCCGTGCCCAAGACAGTATTTCCAGCTTACAAAAGGATTTGGGGCAATTGGCCCGCGGTCCTGTTTATGAAAAAATCCGCGAGGCCACCACCGTTGACGAACACACTTTTACCACCTTCATGGAAAGCCCGGTCAAGATCAACGAACACGTGGTCTATCGAAGCGAGAACTATGGCAGTGCTATGACGCCCTTTTTTACAAACCTGGCCCTATGGGTTGGCGGGATGATCCTTATTTCGATTATAAAAATCGACGTGGATAGAGACGAATACCCGGAACCTTTGCGTTTCAAAGAAGCCTACTTCGGTCGCTGGGCTCTTTTTGTTTTAATCGGCCTCGTTCAGGCCTTGATCGTCAGTACCGGCGACCTGTGGCTTTTAAAGGCTCAGTGCGCCCACCCCTTCCTATTTGTGCTTACGGCTCTCTTGTCCTCTGTGGCCTATGTATCCATGATCTATTCTTTGGCGGCCACCTTCAGAAATATTGGCAAGGCCGTTGCCGTCATCGTATTGATCTTGCAAATTCCCGGTGCCTCTGGCACCTATCCCATCGAAATGATGGCTCCATTTTTCCGGTCCATCTATCCCGCCCTGCCCTTCCACTACGGCATCGATGCCATGCGGGAGGCTATGCTTGGCGTGTACCAATTCCATCTGGGAAAGTATTGGCTGATTTTGTTGGCCTATTTGCCCTTGTCTCTTCTCATCGGCCTAGTCGGGCCGCGGGTTTTCGGCTCTCTTAATCATATTTTCGATTTAAAACTGGCGGAAAGCGAGCTGATCCACGGAGACCTTCCGGAGAAACAAAGCATTATGAGCGGAGCCTTGATTCCTATGATTTTAGCCCAAGATTCGCAGAGCTTGGAGCGTGTGAAAGATAAACACGAACGCTTCTTTGCCGGTTACAAGAAAAAGAAGTACTATGCTTTTGCGGCTCTGGCTCTGGTGCCCGGCATCTTCCTCTGCCTGCTTCTGCGTGTGGATGCAAAGATTCGCTACTTAGTCATTTGGGTCGTCTCCATCATCGCCTTCGCCACCTATTCCATTTGGTTAGAATATTACCGTCATCGCTACGAAGAAGAAGAGGAATGGATGGCTCTTTCCCAATCGGAAGTACTGGATCGATTGAAAGGCAAGGACACTCATGAATAAAATTAAGAGCCACATTAAGGAAGATTTTTCCAGAATAAAAACGAACAGTATCGTCCTCGTGGTGCTTTTGGGCATTAGTTTGATTCCCTGCCTCTACGCTTGGTTCAACATTGCCGCCTCCTGGGATCCTTATAAACATACGGAGAATATTCCCATGGCCGTAGTCAATGAAGATGAGGGCTATGAACCCACCTTAATTCCTAAAACCTTTTATATCGGCGAGGAGGTAAAGAGGAATCTAGCTGTAGAAGAGACGGTCAATTGGGTGTTTACGGATCGAAAGGATGCCGTGGAAGGCGTGAAAAGCGGCGCCTATTACGCTGCCATTATTATTCCGAAGGATTTCAGTGAAAAGATGTTTTCGTTCCTCTCTCCGGGAGGCGAAGCGCCGGAGCTGGAGTACTACGTCAACGAAAAGAAAAATGCCCTCGCCCCGAAAGTTGTGGAAAAAGAAGCGGGAGATCTGACCGATTGGGTAAAAGAAACGTTCACGAAAACACTCTACGACACGGCCTTCGACTCTCTTTTGACCTTCAAAGAAGATGGAGAGAACGCCCGCACCGATGCACTGTGGGAGCAACTGCAGCAACAATTAAGCCGGAGCTCCGAGACATTGAGCGTGCAGGCCACCACGTTGCGATCCTTTAAACAATTAGCCGAAGCCTCGCAAGTGGTAATGAAAAGCGGCGACAATCTCATGGATACCTCCAAAAGCGCCCTGAATGAAAACATGGGGCGAATGAAGGAAGATCGAAAGGATTTGAATGAATTAACATCCACATTAAAGGCCTTTCGCCGAAACATGGAAACGGCGCTGGATAAAAACGTTGCCTACATGGAAAAAGTAGGCGGCGACGTGGACGATCTTTTCCGGGAAGGAGAGGAGAAGCGCGACCGCTTTGTGGCCAATCGTCGGGCTGTGATTAGCACATTGGAACAAGACGTCGCCGATAAAGAAGAGATGGAGAGAAAAGTCACGGATCTTAATGACGAGCTCCCTATGCCCCTCATGGGATTGGAACGGGTGGCGGAAAAAATTCACCGGAGTAAAGGCTACGAAGAGTCCATGTTAAAAGAT
>JAEXBU010000104.1 GCA_023393815.1 Bacillota bacterium
CGGGGAAAGTGGCGAAGGATTCGCCAACCAGGCGGGTTGGTGGCGATTTGCTGGAGGGTTTTGAAAAATTTCAACACGAACAGCCCCTTTACTCCTTGGACAAGGCCCGGAGCTATGAACGGCTGAAGGCGTGGTGCGATCGAATGAAAGATGCCGGTGCCGACCATAAGGGCTACATGGCGGAATTGAAGTTCGACGGGCTCACAATTTCACTGACCTACGACGGCGGGGAACTTACGCGGGCGGTTACGCGAGGAAATGGAACCGTGGGAGAAATTATTACCGCACAGGTGGTGACCATACCTACCGTGCCTCTTTCCATTTCTTTTAAGGGGCATTTGGTTGTACAGGGAGAAGGCCTTATGCCTTACGCCAGCTTGAAAAAGTACAACGAGACGGCGAAGGAGCCTCTGAAGAATCCGAGAAACGGTGCAGCTGGTGCCCTTCGGAATTTGGATCCAAAGGAAACGCGCAGGCGCAGGCTTACAGCCTATTTGTATAATTTGACGGAAGCGGAAGGCGAGACATTCGACACGGATGAAGAAGTGAAAGCTTTTTTACGGAAGCAAGGCTTTCTCGTGCATCCCATGACCCGATTGTGCAACGACTTTTCGTCTATAGTAGATTACATTGAAGAAGTCGAAGCGGTGCGCGACGATTTGGATGTGATGATCGACGGTGTCGTTTTAAAGATCAATGACAGGCACAAACGAGAGAGCTTGGGTTATACCATTAAATTCCCCCGTTGGGCCATCGCCTACAAATTTGAAGCGAAAGAAGCGGTGACACGGCTTCGAAGTGTGGAATGGAACGTAGGGCGCACGGGGAAGGTAACGCCGACGGCCATTCTCGATCCGGTGGACATCGACGGAGTGACTATTCAGCGAGCGACCTTAAATAACTATGACGACATCGTGCGAAAAGGCGTACGCCTTGGCGGAAATGTGCTTTTACGTCGAAGTAACGACGTGATTCCGGAAATTTTAGAGGGAATTGGCGAAGAAGGTGATAGAATAGAGAGGATCACGACTTGTCCCGCCTGTTCCACAGAATTGGTGCAAAAAGGTGTCCATAGTTTTTGCCCGAATACCATCGGTTGCAAACCCCAGTTAGTGGCGCGGATCGATCACTTCGCTTCTCGCAACGCCATGGATATTACGGGCCTGAGCGAAAAGACGACGGGAAAACTGATTGCGGCTGGTTTGTTGCGCGAGATCCCCGACATTTACCGCCTGCGTCGAGAGGATTTGCTGCAATTGGAAGGTTTTGGTGAGAAAAAAGCGGACAACCTCCTGAATGCAATTCAAGAGTCGAAAAATGTCAGTTTTCAGCGCTTTATCTACGCCTTGGGAATCGGGCAGGTTGGATTAAAAACCGCAGGCGACCTCGCCGAGCACTTCGCCGACTTTGATGCCGTGGCGAAGGCTGATGTGGCGGAACTCGTAACTATCGATGACATCGGACCGGAAACGGCCAAAGAAATTCGGGTCTTCTTTACCGACCCCGTTATCGGCGGCTATGTGCACGATTTAATGGATGAAGGGATCCGTCTTATTTACGAAAAAAAGAAGGCGAGCGGCGCATTGGACGGTGTAACTATCGTCCTTACAGGTGCCTTGTCGCGACCGAGGAGCGAAATAAAGGCGAATCTCGAGGCGCAAGGGGCGAAGGTTACCGGATCCGTGTCCAAGAACACCGACGTGGTTCTCGCCGGAGAAGCGGCAGGATCCAAGGCGGAAAAAGCGAAAAAATTAGGCGTGCCGGTCTTATCGGAAGACGACTTTAACAGAAAGTGGGGAGTTCTCCTATGAAAAAAGACGAAATCAAACATATTGCGGAAATTTCAAAGCTCTATTTTACCGACGAAGAATTGGAGGGTATGGTGAAAGAATTTTCCGACACCATGGATTTAATCGACACGATCAAACAGACGGACGTTCACTGTGCGCCCACTTTTCATACAAATGCGCTGCCCAATCGTTTGCGAGACGACGAAATTCGTCCGTCTCTGGATCGAGAGGATGCCACGCGCAATGCCGCTTCGGTGAAATACGGCTACTTCGAAATCATCAAATTTGTGGAATAAGGAGGTCTTATGAGTCTGACCCATTTAAGCGGCTTGGAAACCAGACGGCTGTTTCTCGAAGGAGAAATTACGGCGACGGAACTGGTGAAGGCCTATTTAGAAAATATTAAGCGAGAAAATGAAGATTTAAACGTCTTTATTACCGTCACCGAAGACATGGCTCTGGAAAAGGCCAAGGAATTGGATGAAAAACGGGAGAAGGGCGAGCCCTTAGGGAAGATGGCGGGGATGGTCGTCTCCTTAAAGGACAACATCGCCGTGAAAGATGTGCGAATGACCTGCGCATCGAAAATGCTCGCCGATTTCATTTCGCCTTACGATGCGGTAGTTACGACCAAGCTGAAGGAAGCGGATGCCATTCTTATCGGTAAGGTGAACATGGACGAATTTGCCATGGGTTCTTCTACCAAGACGTCCTATTTCGGAACGACGAAAAATCCCGTGGATAGAACTCGAGTAGCTGGCGGTTCCTCCGGCGGAAGCGCTGCGTCCGTGGCGGCTGGTTTTTGTTCCGTCAGTCTCGGCTCCGATACGGGGGGATCGGTTCGTCAGCCGGCCTCTTTCTGCGGTGTTGTAGGCATGAAGCCCTCTCACGGCAGCATTTCTCGCTACGGCGTGGCGGCTATGGCCAATACGTTTGACCAAGTGGGGGTTTTGGCTCACACAGTCGACGACGTGCAATACGTTTTAGAAGTTTTAGAAGGTTCCGATCTTCGGGATGCGACCTGTATCGGCAACGAATCCCTTCACGGCGACGCATTAAAGAAAGCCAAGCCCCTGAGTCAATTAAAAGTGGCCATCCCCGATACTTTTAAGACCTTTGACGTGGAAGATTCCGTTCGGGAGGCCTTCCAACGTACGGTGGACTTTATGCGAAAGGAAGGCGCCGAAATTGAATACGTGCATATCGCCAGCTTGAAACTGGCCATTGCCGTCTACCACATTTTGGTTAACGGAGAAATCGCGCCGAATATGAGTCGCTTTGACGGCATTTTGTACGGCCATATTGCCGAAGATTACGACAACATCGACGAACTTTATATTAAGACAAGGAGCGAAGGCTTCGGCGACGAAGTCAAGCGCCGGATTATGATCGGATCCTACATTATGAGCATGGATCATTCCAAAGAATATTTCGAACAATCCTTGGAAATGCGTCACTGTATGATGGAAGAGTTTAACGAAGTGTTTGCCGATCATGACGTGATCCTTTGTCCCACGTCGCCGACGGTAGCCGTACCCATCGATAAAAAATTGTCTCCTGTACAGATGTATATGCTCGACCTGTTTACGGTTCCGGTGAATTTGATCGGCACCGGTGGCATAAACGTGCCGGCCTTTGATAAAGACGGATTGCCCGTGGGGATTCAAATTATTCCGAAAAAGAGCAACGACCACCAAGCTCTTGCCACGGCAAAAGAATTGGAGGGAAATATCTAATGGGTTACAAGACAATCGTGGGATTGGAAATCCACGTCGAATTATCCACAAAAACGAAGGCCTTTTGCGGCTGCGAAAATGCTTACGGAAGAGAGCCTAATACTTGTACATGCCCGGTATGTTTAGGCCTTCCTGGGGCGACTCCCGTATTAAATAAGGGCGCTGTAGAGCGGGCCATTGAAATTGCTACGGCTTTTCATATGCGCATTAATCACAAATCCACTTTTTCCAGAAAAAATTACTTTTATCCGGACCTGACCAAGGGCTACCAAATTACTCAAACGGACGAAGCGATTGCCAATGAAGGGTATATCGAGATCGAGTTGGAGAAAGGCCCAAAGAAAATCGGCATCCATCAAATTCAATTGGAAGAAGATACGGGCAAGAGTTTGCATACGGAAAATGGCACGACTCTTATGGATTACAACCGTTGCGGTGTGCCTTTAGTGGAAATCGTCTCCGATCCGGACATGGCCTCGGGCCTAGAAGCGCGGCTGTTTTTGGAAAAGTTGAGAAATACCTTGCGTTACCTGGAGGTCAGCGACGTCAAGATGGAAGAGGGATCTTTACGTTGTGATGTGAATGTCAACATTAAAAACACGGATACCGGTGAGCGCAGTGCCATTTCCGAAGTGAAGAACCTAAACTCTTTCCGTGCCGTTGAAAAAGCCATCGACTACGAAGTAGCGCGCCAAATGGAACTTATGGAAAAGGGCGAGTCGGAACTTCGTGCCACTCGACGTTGGGATGATGCGGAAAACAAAACTGTAGTTATGCGAGTGAAATATACGGCCAGTGACTACCGTTTTGCACCGGAAGGGGATCTGGGACCGTTGTTTATCGACGATGAATGGATTGCCGAGGTACGCAAGGGCATGGCGGAGCTTCCCGATGTGAAGATCGCGCGCTTTATGGATACGTACGGCCTGAAGGCATATGACGCAAAGGTCATTTGCGGCTCGAAAAAGGTGGCCGACTACTTTGAAGAAGTGGCCAAACACTTTACAGACTACGATATGTTGTCCAACTGGTTTATGACGGAATTTTTGCGTCGTATCGAAGTCACCGACGAAGGCGACATACATGTGCCTTTTGAAGGAGAAGACTTCGCTTATCTTCTTGAACAAGTGAAATCCGGAAAGATTAACAACAACGCCGGGAAGAAAGTCTTCCGCAAAATGTGTGAAGAAGGGAAAAAGCCTGCTGCCATTATCGAAGAAGAGGGATTGGTTCAAATCGGCGATGCCTCCGAAATCGAGGCCATGGTCAAGGAAGTACTCGAGGAAAATCCCGAATCTGTAGAACAATTTAAGGCGGGTAAAGACCGCGTCGTGGGATTTTTGGTGGGCCAAGTGATGAAGAAAAGTCGCGGCAAGGCCAATCCTCAAATGGCAAACGAAATGCTCGTGAAATTTCTGAAACAATAAGAAAGGAATTGAAGAGTGGAAAATGTGATCAACTCGGCTATATCCAATTACGGATACTTGGCCGTCTTCGCATTGATTCTTATTGAAAATGTATTTCCGCCGATTCCATCGGAAGTAATCTTGCTGCTTGGCGGCTTTTTTATCGGAAGGGGAACATTAAGTTTTCTTCCCACCGCATTGGCGGCCACGGCGGGTTCCCTCCTCGGCGCTTATATTCTCTACGGCATTGGTCGTCTCGTACCTACGGAGAAGATTTACGACTCCGCTGAGCGAGGATGGATGGGGAAGTTGGGCTTCAAGAAAAAGGAGATTATGGGCGTCGTCAATACGTTTGAAGACAAAGGGAAGATCCTCGTCCTCGTGGGCCGTTGCGTGCCGGTGATTCGCAGTTTGATTTCCATTCCTGCCGGCATGGTGGAGATGCGCCTGCCCGCGTTTTCTCTGCTTACAGCGACAGGATCCTTTGTTTGGAACTGTGTGCTTACGTTTTTAGGTTATAAGACCGGAGAAAATTGGCACGTCATACTCACTTATTTAGATTATTACAAATACGTCATCGTGGCTCTGTTGGCGGTAATCGCTATAGGCTACATGGTATGGCATTTTAAGCAAAAGGATGCGTAAATGAATTATGAACGCATAGAAGAGGCGATTTTTCTTAACAGGGAAAATCGCTTTATTGCTATGGTAGAAAAAGAAAAGAAACCTCTTCGCGTACACGTTCCCAATACGGGCCGCTGCCGCGAGTTGTTTGTTCCGGGAGTCAAGGTACTTTTAGAGGGGGCGGGCCTGAAAAGTAAGCGAAAAACGCCTTATAGTTTGGTCACTGTATACAAGGGGAAAAATCCAATTAACATCGATTCCCAAGCACCCAATCGATTAGCGGCGGAATTTTTCGACCGATCGCCGTATTTGCCGGGCTTCGGAAAGATCTGTTCTTACAGGCGAGAGGTGAAAAAAGGCGACAGCCGCTTTGATTTTTATCTCGTAGGTTCGGAAAGAGAAGGCTTTTTGGAAGTGAAAGGTGTGACGTTGGAAGAGGAAGGTCTTGCAAAATTCCCCGACGCGCCAACTATTCGCGGAACGAAGCATATTCGCGAATTAGGCGAGCTTGCGGAGAAGGGGGAATGCAGCGGTGTATTCTTTGTTGTGCAGATGAAAGGCGTCTGGGGCTTTATGCCGAACGAAAAAACCGATCCTGTTTTTTCCGAAACCTTACGTGAGGCGGAAGCGAAAGGCTTACACATTTACGTTATGGATACAATCATAGAAAGGGAGAATATGGTTATGGATAAGCGAGTTTCTTATTTTTCAGAAGAACCTTTAACCGTCGATAAGGCGACGGATGCTGATTTACCGCGGGTGATGGCGTTGATCGATGAGGGGCGGGACGCCTTAAAAGAAGACGGAGTGGATCAGTGGCAGGGGGTAGACCCTACGAAAGAAAATCTTTCCGCGGCCATCGATGCGGGGACGTGCACCTTTTTTAAAGAAGACGGCATAGTAGGTATGGCGGTGCTCCGAGAAGATGAAGAACCTACCTACGGGAGGATCTGCGGACAATGGCTTACGGAAGGGAATTACCTCACGGTGCATCAATTTGTCGTGTCGAAAGAAAGAAAAGGAGAAGGTATGGGTCGGCGAATTATGGATCGGATCCTTGCCGAAGCGCGTATGCGCGGTTTTGATTCGGTTCGCGTCGATACCCACGCCGACAATTTCCGAATGAAGTGCTTAATTGAAAACACGGGATTTACTTACTGCGGTGTTATTACCGTTTCCGACGGCACCGAGCGCGTAGCCTACGAGCAGGTTCTTTCATGAAACGTTTATTGCTGACCGCCGGGCACTCCGGCGCGGGAAAGACATCTCTGACGATGGGCATCGTCGGCGCTCTTGTCCGGCGGGGCATGGTTGTGGCTTCTGCAAAAATCGGGCCCGATTACATTGATCCCATGTACCACCGAGCACTCGGCGCTTACGGTGTAAATTTGGATCGTCACTTAATGGAGGACGACTACATCTTGCATGTATTGGCACAACTGGAAAAAAGAGACATAGTAGTCATGGAAGGGGCTATGGGCTTTTACGACGGTTTGTCCACGACCGATGTGGCTTCAGCTGCGGATATGGCTAATTTTACGCAGACGCCGACGATTTTTATCGCATCGGGGCAGGGAAAAGGAGCAAGTCTCGGCGCGGAGCTGCAAGGCTTCCTAAATTATAAGGAAAATACCATCGTCGGTGTGATTTTAAATCGCACGAAACCCGGTATGAGAACGTACTACGAAAAAATCATTCGAGAAGCCACGGGGCTTCCTTTGTTGGGATGTGTGCCTGATCGAAAGGTCGACTTGCCCGAGCGGCACTTGGGACTTCATCGTCCGGAAGAAATCGAACACTTTCGCGCCTTCGCCGAGCAATGGGCGCAGATGATATGTGATTACATCGACTTAAACAGTCTTTTGGAT
>JAEXBU010000044.1 GCA_023393815.1 Bacillota bacterium
ACTCCCTGACCATACTTTAGATCTATTACATGAAGTTCTTTTCCTCCAACAACTACACAGTCAGCAGTTCCAAAGGACTCCTTAACATAGTCTGATAGGTCAAGTCTTTCTTCCACAAAGACGGCTGAGCTTTCGTATCTACTTATTACTTCTGCTACGTATGAGGCATATCCCTCAGTTAGCTCATCCATTTCTTCATCATAAAAATCCAAATCCTCTGTTGGGTCTTTAGTATCTAAACCTAATAACTTCTTTAGTTTATATTCTGCCAAGGCATGGGCTGAGGTGCCTTCAAGTGCATAGGGACTAACTTCATCTTCGTATTTTTGAGAAAGCCTAACGCTTGGTGGGCAGTGAATCCAACGTGAACTACTTGAGGCGGACAATATTGCGTGAGCACCCATTACAACTTCTCCACATCTTCTACCAAGTCTTCATAGTTACTTGGTTCAATATCAGATAACTTTTTAGCTCCATACTTTTCTAAGAGTTCTCTTATCTTAGCTGTATGGCCTAATCTTGATTTGTCGGCTAGTATCTTTCTAACATCTTCAATCTCATAGGTCTTTTCTTTTTGTTTTGCCTTCTCTTCTTTAGGTAGTTCCTCATCACTTTCTAAAGCTGTGAGAAGGGCACCTATACTAGATGCAAGATTTTCTGCATCTTCTTTGATTTCCATTAGTAGCTTTATTCTTGACACTTTTTTCTCCTTTCTCGATTTCTCTAACATCCACTGAATCAACTGTCATCCCAGGGTCTAATAGATAAATTTGTCTGTAGTCTCCAAACAAAAATTTTATTAATCTGTTTGGAATTTTTCCGACTGCACCTTTAAGGACATTTGTCTTTTGTCCTTTCTCATTTGTTACATTGATGATTATTTTGTGCCTCATGTTTGCCTCCTTTCTGAAAGGGTCATCTCCCTTACAAATCACAGGCAAAGAAAAAGGACGAGTTTTTAACCTCGTCCTAAAATATTTAAAAATTATTTTTGATTGTTTCTTTTGCCTTATCCAAATGTTTCTTAACCGCAGCTGAAGATATGTTCATTAAATCTGCAATTTCTGACTGCTTGTATCCATCTACATACATCAACTTGATTACTAATCGCTGTTTATCCGTTAATAAAGAAAGTACATCTTCCATATGCTCCGACCATTCAAATTCTTCATTCATGTCTTTGGATTTAATAGTTGCTATTAATCTTTTATCTGGATCAATATCCCCATCGTTATCGAAATCAAGAGATAGGTTATAATTTCTTGGGAATCTTTCCTCTGCTTCTCCTTTCAACATGTCCTCATTAGGTTCATATCCATGACTCTTTATAAAGTCGCTTATAAATTCTTGTTTCCACGCATCTATTTCAGCTTTCTCTTCTTTAGTTCTCTCTGGTCTTAGATTCTTGTTGTTATAGTAAACTTCACTATCATCTAAAGCATGTAGTTTTTTGATGTCCACTTCTGTTATCCCATCTTTTCCTGGTTTTAGTTCCACTTTTGTTTCATCTGCAAACCTATAAACATACATGGTTCTTTCGTCAGATCTAGTCTTTCTAATTTTCAAAATATTCCTCGCTTTCTTGCCTGATAGCAAGGAGCGAGAAATACAAATTTTACCTACAGTTTATGGAGCATAGTTGTCTTTCACCTAAAAAAGGCTATAAGAAACTAGAGGTACTCCATATACTTCTTTCAAAATTGATTGAAATTAGTTTATATGTGTATCTCACGCCCTTATAGCTAATCAGGCTTGATATAATTTGTAATAAAAAAAGCCTAATTCATCCGTTAAGATAAATTAGGCCGTCTTGCAGCTCTTAAAAATTTATGCTGATTTTTTGTAACTCTTTATGTCGTACTCTGTTTTATCTATTCTTTTAACTAAGGTGATACATCCACCTCTAGCTAGTTGAATACTTTGTCCGACTTCAAGTCTAACTTTAATTTCTTGTTTTTTATAGATATTTTGTAATATCCCAGTTTCTGCTTCAATTTTACAAATAAGTTTATTATTTGCATCTTTTACTTCTTGAATCTCTTTAATAGGCATCTTCCTTTCTTTTATATTTTAGCTTGTGATAAAATAATTTCTTCCTTGGTGTTGATTTAATGGAACGTGCAACTTAAAAAAATATAGAAGTTATCTCGTTCCATCTATTCAACATAAATTATACCACATGTGTTGATTTCGTGCAACACTTGTGGTATAATTTTATTACAAGGAGGAAGTTTTATGAAAGATACTTTGGGAAAGGTTATATCCAATAGACGTGAAGAACTAGGAATCTCTCAGCGTGAATTGGCAAAAAAAGTAAAAATTAGTAATTCTACAGTTTCAAGAATTGAAAACGACGATAAAATAACTCCAGATAATAACACTCTTAAGGCTATATCTGAAGTTCTACAAATCGACTATAACTATCTGCTTGCCTTAAATAAGCAAATAGATGATGAACCAGAAATTCGTATTATTCAAAGAGCAGCAAGAAACATGGATCAAGGAAAAAAAGAAGAGATGTTAAAGGTATTAAAAAAGCATTTTGAAGAAGAATTTGGCGATGCAAATGGAGATATGTAATAGTGAGGTATGCTCCAGATTATAAGATTTCCCTAGAGAAATCATATGAATTATTGGAAGATGCCGAAATCTCTGAAATTCCTATTGATTTAAATAAAATTATTGATTGCTTTAGCAATGAAATCAGTGTAAAAACTTACTCTGAATATATGAATGATGCTAACTGTTCTTTACAAGATGTGATTGATTTTTTCGATAGTGATTTAGGCGCTTGTAGTTATAGACCCGATACAAATAAGTATATTATTTATTATAATGACGTAGATAAAAGTGATAACTGGATTAGATTTACCATAGCTCATGAACTAGGACATATTTTTATTGGTCATCACCAAATGCATGGCGTTGATGTTCTATCCAGAAAAGGTGTCGGTAAACATAAATATGAAGAACTTGAAAAAGAAGCAAATAATTTTGCTAGGAATCTATTATCACCTGCACCTCTTGCTGAACAAGTTGTTGTGTTTGAAAAAAAGAAAAATCCTAGCACACTATCTGATTTATTTAGCATAACCGTCCCAGCTGCTGAGGTTAGATTACAGTATATTTCAAGAGACTTAAGAGATTTTTCTAATTCTATGCTTTCTTTCTTTAAAAACACATTTAATCCTCTCAGTATATACTGCCCTGATTGCGGAATGGAATATGAAAAAGACGCAGACTATTGTGTTAATTGTGGTTCTAAGTCTTTAGCCTTTGGTTTTAAATACCAACCTTTAACTGATGGTATAGATCCTACTAAATATGATACGTGTCTTATTTGTGGTTATAGAAACTCTAATCGTAATGCAAAATTCTGTCCAATTTGTGGAATTCCCATATCTAACACTTGTTCAGATAATAAGGATCATGATGTTAAATTAACAGATTATTACTGCTCAACATGTGGAAGCCCTACTACAATGAAAGAACATATACAAGAAAATAACAAGGAAAGAGGTGAAAGAGATATGCTTTATGAAGATGGTGTAGAATTTGATGAGTCAACAATGAAAGTAAAAATCTGTCCTAAATGTGGAAACGAAGAATTTAGTGATGATGCATTATTTTGCAAAATATGTGGGACGAACTTATATAATGATTGTGAAGGAATTCATACTCAGAATTTTAATGGTTTTGATGATATTGGTGAAATACATCATAACCCAAGTAATGCCAGATACTGCGAAACTTGTGGGGCTAAAACAAGATTTTTTATAGATGGAATCTTATGCGACCACAGTGAATACAATAAAGATTTTACTGATGATTCTAATTCAGGATTTGATTTTCCAAGTGATGATCAGATTCCTTTCTAACTAAAAGAACTAGCCTATTTATTTTTGGCTAGCTCTTTTTTTAATATATTTTATATGTCTATTCTGTTCACTCTACCTATAAATATCTATTCTGTCTACACACCCCTACGATTTTTACTATTGATGTGTTCCCACAAGGTATTTTCCAAAAAGAAAAATGGCTTTTAAGATTTCTTTTAAAATCCTAAAAGCCATTGATTTCAACAGTTTTATAGCCTATTATCTTAATTCCTTGACATCAATACTACCGTCTCCACATGTGCCGTCCTCGGAAATTGATCCACGGCCTCGAGGTGTTCTACCTTATAGCCTTTCGCCTTCAGAATTTCGATGTCGCGGACTTGGGCCACGGGATTGCAGCTAATGTAGAGGATGCGTTTTGCGTCGAGATTGGCGAGTTTATCGATGGCTTTCGAGTGGATGCCGTCGCGAGGCGGATCCACCACGAGAAGATCGCAAGTCTCGTCGATGGTATCGATCACTTCCAGTACGTCGCCGGCAATGAAGCGGGCGTTGTCAATGGCGTTTCTCTTCGCAGATCGGTTGGCGTCGTCTACGGCAGATTCCACGATTTCAATGCCTATCACTTTTTTCGCCGCCTTGGCTAAAACTTGGCCGATGGTTCCCGTTCCGGAATATAAGTCGAAGACTACGCCTTTTTCTTCGGCCGCCAAGGTGCGGGCTTTCTCGTAAATAATCGCCGCCGTATCGGGATTGGGCTGAAAGAAGGAAAAGGGGCCGATGTCGAAGTCCAGGTCCGAAAGTCGCTCGTGAATTACCTTCTCTCCGTACAAATGGCGCACCTCCTCAGGCTTAATGGCGTCAGCCCAGTCGTCGCTGATGGTGCGATAAATGCTTGCGATGGTTCCCTTTAGCGGAAGGCCATGCAAAAAGTCCACGAAAGACGCTTCGTCGATGGCGTCGGAGGAGGTAACGAGGTTGACTAAGTAGCTGTCCGTAGCCCGCGCGTGGCGTACCACGAGAAAGCGCAAGGTTCCGACGTGCTTCATGCGATGGTAAAAGGGGGTGTCCCACTCGCGGAAATAGCCTTCTACAGCGGCGCGAATGGTCTCCATATCCTCGGGCACCAGGAGGCAGCCGGTCGTGGAGACGATGTCGTAAAAGCCCTTTTTATGGTGCAGTCCCAGGGTCAGGAGACCGCCTTTTTCCTCATCGCCAAAGGTATATTCCATTTTGTTGCGATAGCGGTAGGTCCGCGGCGACGAGGTGTAGGGCACGTCTTGGCCGTAAAGCTCGTCGATCATGGCTTTTTTCAGCGCCGATTCCTTTTCATAGCTCAAGCTCTGGTACGTGCAACCGCCACAAATGGCCGCATGAGGACAATCCGCCTCCTCTTCCATCGGAGACGGCGAAAGCACGTCCAGGATTTTTCCCTTTTTGTTATCCTTCCGGTTTCGAGTAATCTTTACGCCCACCTTTTGTCCGGGTAAGCCACCTTTCACTGTGACCCGGATCCCCTCGTCCGTTTCCACCACGGATTTGTTTGGAAACTTCCGGTGAACGATCGTGCCTTCTACATACTTTTTAGCCATACTGCCTCCTTTTCTACTTTTACCATTATACCACGGCCGTCGGATTCTCCTCCTTGGAAGTTTCGAACGCGCAAAAAGCAATCGCCCTTTTTCCCGGGATTTAAGCGCCTCCACGGGGGTACATATGGGATGGTGATCTTATGTTATTTCAATTCGACAATTCTTACGCGCGACTGCCTCGGCGCTTTTACCGTAGCGTAAAGCCTACTCCGGTAGCGGATCCCGCATTTTTTATAACGAACAAGGTGCTGGCGCAGGACTTGGGCATCGACGATGAACGACTTTTTTCCGACGAAGGACTCGCCTATGTAAGCGGCAACGCCCTTCCCGAACAAGCCGCGTCCATTGCCATGGCCTATATGGGCCATCAGTTCGGCTACCCGACCATGTTAGGAGACGGACGGGCGATTTTACTCGGCGAGCAAATCACTCCGCAAGGTGAGCGCTTCGACATTCAGCTAAAGGGATCGGGGCGAACGCCCTTTTCTCGGCAGGGAGATGGCCGTGCGGCGCTAGGCCCCATGCTTAGGGAATATATTCTAAGCGAGGCCATGTACCATTTGGGCGTGCCCACGACGCGAGCCTTGGCCGTAGTAACTACGGGAAACACGGTGCAGCGAACAAAAAGAGAACCGGGCGCTATTTTCACGCGCGTGGCAAAGAGCCATTTGCGGGTGGGCACCTTCGAGTGGCTCGCATCCGTCGGCGGCGACGTGGCGGTACTGTTAGACTACGCCATCGCGCGCCACGATCCGGATCTTCTCTACGCGCCGGATCGAGCGGCGACGTGGCTCAGGCGAATCGCCGAGCGCCAGGCGGATCTCATCGCTCGGTGGATGGCCTTGGGCTTTGTTCATGGGGTCATGAACACGGACAATATGACCATTTCCGGAGAAACCATCGACTACGGCCCCTGCGCTTTTCTGGACACCTTCGATCCCAAAACGGTCTTCAGTTCCATCGACCATTTCGGCCGCTACCGTTTCGAAAATCAGGGGCAGATCGGCGTGTTCAATCTGACGAAATTGGCGGAATCCTTGGGAGATTTGTTAGGAGACGCCGACGCGCAAAAGGAAAAGACCGCAGACGCCATGAAGGCCTATGCTGATACCTTCCAAAAAGCATACTTCCAATATATGGCGAAGCGCTTGGGCTTTGCCGCAGTCGACGAGTCCGTTTCCCTGTGGATCTACGACTGGCTTCGCCTTCTTACACTGGAAAAAGCCGATTACAACGAGTCGTTTTTACGCCTCACCTACGGGGATAAGCGAGACAAGTGCTCGGCGGATTTTTCCGCGCTTTGCGACAAACTCACTGACGCCACCGGCGAGGAAGGCGACCGCATTCGTCGGGCCAACAATCCGGCCGTCTTTCCCCGCAACTACTTGGTGGAACGCGCCATTCAAGAAGCGGAATCGGGAGACAAAAGTTTTCTCCTCCATTTTATCAAGTTGTTGGAAGATCCCTACGCCCACACGCCGGAACAGATGGATTTGCGGGACGCTCCGTCCATCCCCATGTACAAGACCTTTTGCGGGACCTAAGCTTTTCCTAAGATTTCCCCTCCCTTCAGGCGCAAAGCTCCCACTGTGGTACAATAGAGAAAATACAAAAAAGGATCTGACGCTATGAATTATGAATTAGGCATCGTCGGCGGAATGGGCCCTTTGGCCACCTCCGTCCTCTTCGACTACATCGTTCGCCACACTTTCGCCGAAAACGATCAAGCCCACATTAACGCCTTGATACTCAACCACGCCACCCTTCCCGACCGCACCCAGGTCATTCTCCGGGGAAAAGACGATGATTTTCTCGACGCGGTGAAGGGCGACTTCGCCATTTTAAACAATTTACAGGTACCCCTTATCGCCTTTCCCTGCAATACCGGCCACTACTTTTTCGACGCCATGCAGGCCATGGCCGACGGGGACATCATTAACATGGTCGACGAAACCTTGGCGCGGTGCCAATCCATGGGCGTGAAAAAAGTGGCGGTCTTCGCCACAAAAGGCACCACCTCCACCAAACTTTACGACCGCTACGCCGCCGCCCGCGACTTGGCCGTCCTCTATCCCACCGAGGAGGAACAGGAGACGATCACCCGCGTCATTTACGACGTGAAGGGAAAGGGCAAAACCCACTTTCCCGTAATGGACGCACTGATCACCAAGTACACGGAAGACGCCGTAGTCATTCTTGCCTGCACGGAACTTTCCACCATCGGCATCGAGCACCCGAAGGTCGTGGACACCACCCAAGTTCTAGGGGATGTGATTATCGAACGCACGGGAAGAAAGAGGGTATAATGGACTTTATTTCAATTATTTTAGGCACGGACAACAACGCCTATGGCGTCGCACGATCCCTCCACGAAGCCTACGGCATTCACTCCTACTCCTATGGGGTGAAGCCCCTGCGGTTTACGCGAAAATCAAAAATCGTGGACGTGGAAGTACACGAAGGCTTCGATACGGACGCAGGCTTTTTGCCGGTAATGGATAAAATCTACGACCGCTTTCAAAAAGATGGGCTCCCGATCCTCCTCACCTCCTGTTCCGACGGCTATACCGCCCTGATCGCCAAATACAAAGAGCACCTAAAAGAGCGCTTTCTCTTTAACTACATCGACTACGACCTGCAACAAAAGTTGGAAAACAAAGAAGATTTCTACGCCATTTGCGAGAATTACGGCCTGGACTACCCGAAAACCGTGATCATTACGGAAAAAAACAAAGACCGTTTGGATCCGGGCCTTTCCTATCCCGTAGGACTCAAGGCCAACGACAGCATCGCCTTCGTTCACCTGCATTTCGAAGGAAAGAAAAAGTTTTACAAAATCGAAGATGCCGAGGAACTGAAGCGAGTGGTGGATTCCATTTACGCCGCCGGCTATAAGGGAGATTTAATCGCCCAAGACTTCATCCCCGGCAACTCCTCGGCCATGTACGTCTTAAACGCCTACGTGGATACGCGGGGCGAGGTGACCATGATGTGTTTGGGCAAATGCCTATTAGATGAATGCCTGCCCTACGAAATCGGCAACTACAACGCCCTCTTGACCGTGGGGGATGCGGCTCTTTACAGCCAATACGAAGCCTTCTTAAAGGCCATCGACTACCGCGGCTTCGCCAACTTCGATTTAAAATACGACGTCCGCGACGGCAAGTACAAGGTGTTTGAAATCAATATCCGCCAGGGCCGTTCCTCCTACTACATGACCGCCGGCGGCTGCAACTTCATGACCTATCCGGTGCGGGATTTAATTGCGGGGGAATCCGTGCCCTGCCACTACCACGACCGACGAGGCCTGTGGCTCTTTGTGGATCCGTCGGTACTTAGAAAATACGGAAGTGAGAAGGACAAAGATTTAATCGACACCTCCTTGAAAGAAGGCTTCACCTTCACCCAGTGGTACGAAAACGACCGCTCCCTCCCCCGCTTCCTCGACTATATGCGCCGGCGCATTTCTACCAGAAAATACTATCCCCACTACGAACCCCAACGCCAAAACGACTAAAAGCCCCCTCAGGGGTTTTTTTATTGCCCCGTCAAAAAAGCCCGCCGATCGGCGAGCCTTTTTTCACTTTCTTTTGGTCCCACTTGCATTTGCCATCGAAGTGCAACAAAAAAACGAGCCCGAAAGGCTCGTCGTAAGGTAGAAGGAATCTCGCAGAAAAGGAAGAGAGGCTAGAGGCTTTCCCAAAAGCCCCACCACTCGGCCCAGTTGTTTTTTGCCATGGAGGCGGGGCAAATTTTTCGAGATGCGTCGTAGTGGCGCACGACGCGGTCTTTGGGAATGCCATAAAAGGCCATGAGCTCTTTCACCAAATCCCGGGCGTGAGCCAAGGCCCGTTTACGGTCGATGCCTTGATGGATGCAAATTTCCACGCCGATGGAATTGCCGTTGGTGATGCCGTGGGCTCCGCGGCCGTCGCCACAATGCCAGGCGGCGTAGGCGTCTTCGATCACTTGCACCACCCCGTGATCGTCTACGAAATAGTGGGCGCTCGCCCCGCGGTTGGCGCCGGAAAAGTAACGGTAGTGGGCCATGGCATCGGCGCCCGCCGAAGGATTGCCCGTGTCGTGTACGACAATGTAGGCGATCCCCTTTCCCTTTCTCGAAGAAAAATTAAAATGAATCAACTGTTTGTTTAGAAGCATACGTCCTCCTCAAACGCTTCAAGGCGCGGGTTTTTGTATTGGCAACGGTCTGGTAGGACAAATTCAGGCGGCCGCTTATTTCCGAAAGCGACAGGCGACAGAAAAAGTGCATGCCGATCACCGCCCGCTCCCGGCTCGGCAACGCGTTCACGGCCACGTGGAGGGCGCGGGCTCGCTCTTTGATCAGCAAATCCTCCTCCGTGTTCTCTTCGGCTAGAAGCGTGGCCAAAACCTCTTCCGTCAAGGCTACGCAGGGATATTTTAGAGCGCGCTTTAAATCGTCCCACAAAAAATACTCCAGGCGCTTTTTGTAGTACAGGTGAAACGGTACGCCGCGGCTTGCGTCGAAGGCGTCCACCGCCTCTAGCAAAATCGCGCGAGCCTCGCCCAACAAATTTTCCGGATCTTGGGCGTAGGGCTGAATGCGGCGAATGGTATTTTGCATCATCGGTGCCAGATCCACGAGCAATTGCGCCAACACTTCCGGATCCCGATTTTTGGCCCGTTCCATGAGATAATCGTCCATAGAGACTCCTTTCACGATGTATCTGAACAAATGTTTTTACTTCTTTAGTTTAGCACGATTAAAACATATGTTCAAGCCTGTTCGCCTTACATTCCCGATTTTCTTTTTTCTTTGTTTTCTTCTCGGAAAAAGACCGCAAAAATCTCTGCCGCGAAAAGCGCCCTTTCCCTAGAAAGAAAGGGCCTTACGGCCCTCCTTTCACGGCATTTTGCTTTCAATGGTGCGTCCCAAATCGGCAATGGTTTCCGCCAATTTGTCGAGCTTTTCTTCCATCCGAAGGATGAAGTAGCTGGCGACGACGATGGGAAAGCCGGTGTTGGCGATAAGGGAGAGGATCCCGTCCAAAGTCATAGCCGTTACTCGCCGAACAGCACATTGGATGTGACGGTGACGAGCTCGCCTTTTTGTGCGGCAGTAAACCGTCCCCCGGCGCGAAAGACGCCGGATTGCACGATCGAATCGGCTCCTTGCTTGGCTGTGCTTTCGTCTAAATCATCTTTCGGGTTGTTCACGCGAAGAGATGCTCTCTTTTGGTTCTCGTCCGCAAATGTAAGGGTAAGATATTTCTTTTCCACGGTTTACCTCCTTAGACTAATTCCCTGGTGGTGGTGACTTCTTTGGTGGTGGCCGGCGTTTGGCACAGGCCTTCAATGGCTTGGGCTGCGGCCTTCACATTTTCATCCGTCGCCTCGGGAATGACATTGCCGTAGGTGTGGGATCTGCGCGTCTTCTTTCCTTGCTCGTCTACCCCTTCCCAAATTAGGCGCAGGGATTTTCTCGTGTTTTCCATGGTACTACCTCCTCTTCCTATGGAATAATGAAACGCTTCTTTCTCTTGAAGGACCTAAGAAACCCATTGCCGGCTTTGT
This sequence comes from Bacillota bacterium, assembly GCA_023393815.1. Taxonomy (GTDB): domain Bacteria; phylum Bacillota; class Clostridia; order Tissierellales; family Peptoniphilaceae; genus Aedoeadaptatus. Next base: position 10,988 of record JAEXBU010000044.1, read on the forward strand.
CGCGGTCGGTTTCCCTCGGGAAGGATCGCGGCGGGGTTTCTCGCCCTTCACTTATTTAATAGAATTCGGCGCGATTTTTTACCTACGGTTTTTGAAAAAAGTCGAAAAAAGTTTTTAAGAAAAAAGCGCGCCCTTTCGGACACGCTTTTTGGCGATGGAAAACAACCTTCTCGCTCTTTTAAACAACAAAAAACCCGCGTGTTTCCACGCGAGTTTTCGTACACTCGATTTGCTTATTTGACTTCAGTGAGGTCTTCTGCAGTATCGGGATCTAATGCATTGTAGACTACGATTTTTTTGTTCAAAGCAGCCAGTGCATCTTTGGCTAAATCTTTTTGTTCAGCCGTAAGAGCTTCGTATTTCTTAACGAGCCCTTCTAATTCCGTTTTGATTGCAGCTGCAGCGTCAACTGTATAGTCTTTTTCATCTTTCGCTGCCTTTACCGCATCGGCAAATGCATCCGCTGCTTTTTTATCAGCTTCTGCTTTATCAGCTGCTACTTGAGCGGCGCTCAGGTCAGCCTTAAGGATTTCATATTCGGCATAGTCTTTGTCTACCTTGCCGAGCAAGAGATCATATTCTTTGCCTTTTTCCAATACGTCTGCAAAAGCTTGCGGAGCCACTAAGGCAACTTCTTTCTTTTCGTCCTTGTATTTTACGAGAACGCGAGAGAGAGCTCCGTCAGCAGCCTTTACATCAACAACGGTAGCCGTCTTCAAGTAAGAGGGTTTGCCGCCGACTACGTCGCCCTTAAGAGCTGCGGTGCCTACTTCCGAAAGAACGGTAATTTTGTTACCATCCAAAGCATATTGCACGTGTGCGCCCTTCGTGAGGCTGTTACCGAAGAATGCTTTGTAGTCGGTGGGCAAAGCGAATACAGCGGTGTAGTCGTCTTTGTCGATTAACTCGACGGCATTGGCTTCTGCACGGGTTACTTCTTTCTCATCGTCACCCTTGATGAGTAAGAACTTGTTGATCTTTACGATGGGATCTTTCTCGAAGCTGATGACAACTTCGTCATTTGCAAACTTGTTGTTATCAATGGAAATTACGTCGTTTCTTACGAAACCGTAGTTGTAGGGCCATACTTTGCTGTTGTCACGAAAGTCGAATTGTTCCAGTGCGGTTTGCTTTTCACCGGGAGCGTTCACGCTTAAGAGGTAATCCGAAGTGGATACGGTCTTCGCTACACGTACAAAGCGTTGGGTGGTCTTCTTGCTAACTTCATTAAATACAATGATTCTAGCTTCGTTTCCGGCATTCTTGGGAAGTGCTTCATAGCCTACATATACGCCTTTAACTTTGTCTGCCAATAAATCTTTTGCTGCTGCAAAATCTTTTACTTGGGTTAAAGCGCCGGCTGCATAATCCGCTACGTAGACTTCGGTCTTGCTGGTTACATCGTACTTGGCATCGGCAAGTTTCACGTAATCTTTGCCGACTTCTACCGGCTTCACTTCTTTACGTGCTTCTTTTTTGCCTTTTCTTTCAAAGCTGGAATCTTTTTGCAATTCCACTTTGCCAAGATCTACCCACGCAATGGTACTGTTCTTTTCATTGATACCTTCGTAGGGGTTGCCCATTTCGATGATGTGGGTAACCACGCCGTCTTTGTCAGCAAGGACGCGAACCAAAGAACCTACATAGTAGTTCTTGTCGTCGAAACTGCGTCCAGCGATCCATTTTTCGTTCTTGCCTTCCAAGTTTACGAAAATGGTGTTTTCGTTAACTTTGAATTCTTTCTTGAATTCACCTTGGTTAAGGACAAGGGTTTTACCCTTTTGGTGTTCACTGATGATACCGCGGGTTTCGTTTGCGGGAACTGCTTTGATTTCTTTTAATTGATAGAATGCATTGTAGATCATAGCAAATGCTTCGCGACGAACTGCCGGATCGTTTGCCTTGTCAATGCTGAGTCCATCAAAGATACCCAATTGAGCAGCTCTTGCTAACCAACCTTGGGGCCAGCTGTAGGTTTTGGCCTTTTCGGGGGTTAAGTCTTTGTCGATAGCGACAACGAGCATTTTTGCGAGTTCCGCATAGGTAACGTTCTTGGTGGGGCGGAATAAACCGTCTTCATAACCGGTAATAATGGCTACGCCGTTTGCATTGCTGCTGGAAGCGGCTGCGGCGATTAAGCCGTTCATGATGTTGGTTACTTCCACGTCGGGGAAGGGGCGATATTGGCCTTGGAGTTTGGCAGCCAGGTCTTGTGCGCCTACTGCATAAACGAGCATTTTTGCTGCTGCGTCTCTGCGGATGGGGCTGGTTAAGTCCATGTTGCCGTTGACTTTTCCGTTTTCGTCTGCGTTACCAACGACGATCGAGTTGTCGATCAGCCATTGAACTTTTGCATCGGTAGAAGTTAATTTCGGAACTTCTTTTTTATCCGTTGCAGCAGCCGCAAAGACGTTTCCGAATGTGCCGAGTACCATGACTAGTGCGAGTACAAGGCTAAGAAATTTCTTGTTCATCTTGTCTTTCGACCTCCTTATGAATTTTCAGATTCTCCCAGGCATATTCCTGTGAATCTTACATCATTATACCATCGCATCGGTATGGGTTCAAGTGGTGCTCCCTTTTTCGACGGACGGCACGAGTAGGAAACAATCCCTCCTCTATGATGATCCTATTATAACCGATGCAAAGGCGGGATGAGATTACAGTTCTGTGACAGCCGGGATTTTGTCACGCTTTTGTTACGTTTTCACGGGCGAGGATGGCCTCGGCGGCTTCCTCCACGGTGGTGTTTTTTACGACGGCATCGGCGGCTTGGGCGTAAATTTCTTTTCTTTCGCCATAAAGTTTTTCCAATGTTTGGAGTCCTCCTTTTGAGAGGGGGCGGCCGTCGGTAGCGAGGGTCTCGAGGGGGCGGGTGATCCAATAGAGCCTCCCCGCGCGCTTCAGGGCGCGGGTATTTTCGGGATCCAGCAGGGTGCCGCCTCCGGTGGCGATGACGACGCCTGTGTGTCGGGCGGCTTTTTCTACGGCGGCTTTTTCGTAGGCGCGAAAGGCTTTTTCTCCTTCTCGTTCAAAGATTTCGGGGATGGGGCCGTGTGTTTTTTCGACTTCCGTGTCGA
>JAEXBU010000089.1 GCA_023393815.1 Bacillota bacterium
GTGCATGAGCACGCCGCCGATGGGCACGAGGACGATGTATAAGGCCGTAATAAAACCGCCTTTGCTGGCGGTGGTGTACTGAAACCCGTATTGTTGCAGGGCCATGGCGACACTTAAGCAAATGCCGCAGAGAACGCCCCCCTTGAGGGTGGCTTTAAGATCCGTCCCGACATCCCTTAACTTGGGAAGAAAGAGCAGGACAATTAAGAGAAAAAAGCCCGCCGCCAAGGACCGATGAAAATTTAAGGCAAAGGGATGAATGTAGTCCATGCCGGCAATCTGTGCGACCACGCCCATGCCCCAAATAATCGTCGTAAGGAGTAAAAGAAGCACCGCTTGATTACGCTTCATCGCCGCCTCCTTTATCTAAAATAACACCGGTGGCGTGCATATTGAAAATCGCCTGATAGCACAGCTCGCCCTCTTGAAAGAAATGAACTTCCACATTGTCGTTGACCTTTCCCCGCTTATTGAAGAAGGCTTCCACCCGTACCTCTCCTTCGTAAAGAGGCGCGTGGTAAAAGCACGAGGCTCCCCTGGTCACCACCACCCCATCTCGGTTGCAGAGAATGGCGCTGATCACGTCGGCCATGCCGAAATGGATCATGCCCTGGCAGGTGCCTACGGAGTTTAATGCTCCCGGCCAAACGGTCCACTTAGCCGTCAGCCGCTCGTCGTCCTGCTCCAGAATTTCCAACTCGGAATCCGCCATAAGGCGGTGATCCAAACCTTCTTCCAAATAATGAAATGCTGTCATAGATCCTCCTTATATTTGCGCCATGTCGAACAGGCCCTTGGCGCACAATTTTCCATTTTGCAGGACTTCCGCCTCCATAACCGAGGTAAATCGGCCCACTTTTTGAAAGCGCGCGCGAACGGTCGCATCCCCCAAGACGAGGGAGTAATAATAGTAAAAGTTCACGCCCTTGGTGAGCAAGTGATTGTTTCTTAAACCTAAGGCCGCACAAATGGCATCGGTAACGGAAAATATCGCGCCGCCATGGGCGATGTTCGCCGGGTTTAACGCCGCCTCGTCTACGTGCCAGCGGGCGAGGATTTCATCGTCCGTGTGTTCCAAAACCGTCAGATCGAATTGCGAGGTGAAGCGCTGAAAAATTTCACGCACTCTCTCTTGTCTCCATTCTTCCATAATGCCTCCTATAAAAAACGCAATTGCCTGCTATAATTTTCCTCCAAGCCGGACACGCTGAGTCCCAAAAGGCGAAGCTTTTCGCCGCCGTAAAAGGAGCAAAACAACTCCCACGCCTCCTGAAACAACACATCTGCCCCTTCCACCGGCTCGTGAAAGGTTTTGGACTTGGTGTGGGTGTGAAAATCCGCGGTCTTGAGCTTCACCGTCACCGTGTAGCCTACGATCCCCTTTTTTTCCATGTGAAAGGCCGTTTGGCGCGCCGATTCCATCAACCGCTCTTTAAAAAAACGCATCTCCCGCGTCTCGGAAAAAGTCGTTTCCGTGCCGATGGACTTTCTCTTTCTTCCCGGCTCCACCTTTCTTCGGTCCTCGCCCCGCACCCGATCGTACAATTCCATACCCATTTTTCCGAAGGTCTCATAGAGAAAATCCCGCTCCAAGACCATTAAATCCGCCCCGGTATGCACGCCGAGAGCCTTTAATTTCTCCGCCGTCTTTTCTCCGACGCCGTGAATTTTTGAAATAGGCAAAGACGCCAGCACTTCCTGGGCACAATCTCGCCCGATCACCGTAAAGCCGTGGGGTTTCTCCCTGTCCGAAGCGATCTTTGCGAGGAATTTATTGTAGCTGAGCCCGCAGCTCATGGACAAACCAAAACGCGACGTCACTTCTCTCTGCATCATCTTCGCCACGGCTACGGGATTTTTTGCCGTCGTTAAGTCGAAGTACGCTTCATCGATGGACACCTGCTCCATTAAATAACCGTACGAAGCCAGGTAAGAAAAGACCTGGCGGCTCATTTCACCGTAGACGCCCTTTCTGGTCGGCGTCACAATAAGATTCGGACACAAACTTTTTGCCATAAACATCGGCATGGCGGAATGCACCCCATATTTTCTCGCCTCGTAGCTCGCCGTGGTCACGATCCCCGAGGGATTCTTTCCACCCACGGCCAAGGGCTTGTTTTTCAAGGCGGGATTCAATAAAATCTCCACAGAGGCAAAAAACGCATCCATGTCCACGTGCAAAATGTCCAATTGCATCACCCACCTACTATAGCAAAAAATAAACTTCGGCGTAAGCCCGACAAATAAAAATAAAGGAGACTCTATGAAACAAAAAATCGCCCTATTCGACTTTGACCGCACCGTCATTTCCAAGGACTCTATACTTATATTATACGACGTTACGGCGAAAAGAAAACCCGGCTTCCGACCGAAACTCTATGGGAAGTTGTTGGCGGGCAGTTTGTTTCGATCTCCGAAGGCTGTAATAAAACAGGTAAAAAATACCTTTCTTTCCATGCTTCGCTTTTACACGGAAGACGAGCTGAAGGCCTTCGTCTACGACGACGTCATGGCCTATGCCTTTCAAGAGGCGGTAGATGAAATCTTTCGCCTGAAAGAAGAAGGCTACTACCTTTTATTGGTTTCCGCCTCCGTAACCGATTATCTAAAATACGTAAAAGACGTCCTTCCCTTCGACCATATTATCGGCACGAAAACCGATGCCCGCTTTCACGTGGTGGGAGACAACAACAAAAAGGAAAAAAAGGTGGACAACATTCTCGCCCACCTTACGGAAAAAAACATGGAAATCGACTACGAAAAAAGCGTCGCTTACAGCGATTCCCTCGCCGCAGACCGACCCATGATGGAATTGGTAAAGACTCGTTATTTAATCAACAATTCTGCGAAAGCCGAGGGATTTTTGCACTTACAATGGCACGAGGCGGCCGCCCGTTGGTATTAAAGGATCCCTTCGATTAAACGACCGCCTTCGGGGTATCTATCTTGCGAGAAAATCGCCGACGGGCGATTGAAAACGGCTCCACAATGGAAAAAGACGTGAAAATATATGGGAAAGGATGAGGGCATGAGCAAGATTATTTACTACGGCATAGAAAACGAGAGCCGAAAGGCGCATTTACTGGAAGCCGCCGAAGCGGAGGGAATCGAAGTACGGGAAGTGGCACCGGAGGAAGTTGCGGAAGACGTGGGTTACTTCGCCGGCCTGGACGGCTACGAAAAGAAAAACCGCGTATCCGAAGCGCCAAAAGAAGAGCTGGTGGTCTTCGTAGGCCTTCACTCCCATGCGCTGCAAAAAATTCTCCTGACCCTGCGGGAAAAAGGTGAAATCTTCCCTCACAAGGCGGCTATGACCGATACGAACAAAGACTGGCCCTTCGTGCGTCTCATTTACCACATTCGTAGAGAAAATGCCATCGTCCGCGCCTGGTCCGATATGCTCGCCGTGGCCAAGGAAGCGACGGAAAAGCAAAAGACCGCTCCGACGGAGGCACGAGCCGAGGCCATCGCCTTCGCCAAGGCCTTACGCTTAAAGGGCGAAGCCATGGAAGAAGCCGACGTATTGGAAGCCACGCGCCGCTTGAAAGAAAGCTTATAAAGGACAAAAGACGAGCCCCTCGAGGGAGCTCGCCTTTTTTATTGCACAAATTGCTCTAAATCCACCGTTTCCGACACATTTACCCTCTTCAACCGGCGCAACGTTTCGGGCAAATACTTCACAACATAGTTTTTTCCCTCTTCCGAGGTAACGCTCACTTTGTAACCTTCCTCAGTTAAGAGCACTTCCGTTAAATCGTCGTGAACGCCTTGGGGATAGGCAAAGACGTAAGGTGCGCCGTCGTTAAATTCCTTATACACCGCCTTAAACTTTTTATCGTCGGCGCGAAAGTCCGCGATGAAATCCGACTCTTTCTCTCCCTTCAGCCGACCCATGTTCCGCCGGAACTTTACTCCCTCCAACCTGTAACTTTGGTGGAAAAAATAGGAGTGGGAGCCATATTCAAAGACGTCCTTTGCCGCCTTCGCCTCCTCGGCGGTAAAATGCTTCTTCATGGGCTTGTCCGTGTTCGGGTAGCGGTCCATGCCCATGGTCTTTCCTATGGGAAAAATAGTGGCCACTTGACGGTATTTCTTCAGGAGAGGATAGGCCATCTCCAAATTGGACGCGTAGCCGTCATCGAAGGTGATGAGGGCAAATTTTTCCGGAAGCTCGCCTTTGCCCGCTACAAAGTCCATCAAATCTTGAAAATGTACGGTCTGAATGTGATTGGCCTCGAGAAATTGCAAAAAAGCCTCGAAACACTCGGGGGTAATGGTATATAAGCCGTCGCCACCTTCCGCCACGTGGTGAAAGGTGAAAATATAATAGCTGCGCTCCAAGGTTTCCGGCACTTCCGGCGCCTTCTCCTCAACGTTCCCTTTGGAGACCCACTTGCCGTAATTCCCTTCGCCTTTATAGATTTTATCCAAAATCATGTCCCCGAGGGCGTTTCTAAAGTGGGAAGGGTCGTAAAAAAAGCGTGGATCCTCTTCCAAGGCGTTGCCCGTAAAGTCCCAAAAATCTATGATGGAGGACAGGCGGTTTACATAATCTTTCACTTCTTTCGAATCGTAGCGCGCGTTTTGCTCCGCGTACATGGGGGTTAAAATAAACGTAATAGGCACGTGTCTTTTGTCACACATATTCCGAATCCGTTCGATGGCGCCGAGGGCCTCGTCCGCATAAGCCAGAGGGATTTTTTCCTTGGGAATGTCGAAATGCAGATTTTTCATGTACTCTTCCTTCGATCCCATGTACTCCACATCCCGCACCCGCTTGTCGTAGCTTCCGTCTTCCTTAAAGACGTCGAAATCTTTCGGAATGTAGCTGTCCTTCGCCTTCCCTTGTATTTTATCGACGCCGTAACGGGGATTGGCGAAGAGGTAGTCCTTGTAAAAGGTGCTTTTTCTCTCGCCGCTTACGTCCGGATGGAGTTTGTAGTTTAGATCTTGCCTATTTTCGTGGTACTTCGTTGCCGAGGGAATGGCGAGGGGCATGATAATGGACTCCACCGGATAATTCTTCAACAAATACGCTACGGTTTTTTCCGTGTCGTAAAGATCGGCACCATAGTGGAAGACATTGAAGTACTCCTTGCCCGTGTAGGCCTTCAGCTTATCCAGAGGAATGGAGCTCGCCCCGGAGGCGCCGACAATAAAGTTTTTGTACTTTTTCGACGTTCCTCGAGTCTTTAAGTAGGTGATCTTCGCCGTGCGGGGATTTTGGGTAAAATCGTAACCGAACCAACGAAAAATCGGATCACCGAAGACGTTAAAGGGATCGGTCAGCACGTTAAAGGCGGCGATGGACACCAACAAAAATAAGGCGATTCCTAAAAACAACCGATTAAATTGCCTCGTCTTTTTTTCCATAATGCACCTAGTAATTTCTGTAAATAAATTCCACGGCGGTATAGCCTTGGGCGTAAATGCCGAAGTACAGAATCGCCGCCATCGTAGCAAGCAAAAATCCCGCCTTCACCGGCGTCTTACAGCAGAGAATGCGCTCCGTTATATCCACGCCCTTCTCTTGCATAAAGGAGATGACCGCCACGACAAAAAAGGCCAGGACGATAATGAGAAAATCCTTGGGCTCGACGCCGAAATTTCCGTGGCGAAAGGTGAAGTCGCAAAGCGTCTTCGACAACAGAAACATCGCCTGAGACAAACTCCCGGACCGGGTAAAATAGCGTCCCACAAAGACCAAAAACGTGGTGCGCAGCACTTGAAATATGCGATAAGAGACGCTCCTATCATCGATATGCAGGGCTTTTTTTATGGCCTTAAACCGTTTTTCAAAGAGAAGAGATAGAGAGATCAAGGTCCCGTTGTAGAGACCGAAGGCGATAAAGTTGAAACCGCCCCCGTGCCAAATACCGATGAGCAAATAGACGATATAGGTGGAGATCGTTAAGGTAAGCACCTTCCCTCCATGGCGACCCAAAAGGCGCCGGGATTTTTTGTTGATCGCGCCAAAGAGTTTCGTCAAGGACAGGGGAAAGAATACATAGTCCCGCATCCACGCCCCTAAGGTAATATGCCAGCGGCGCCAAAAGTCCGTAAGGGAGGTAGCGAAAAAGGGCCGTTTAAAGTTTTCCGAAAGCTCCACGCCGAACAGATAGGCCACACCTCGGGCGATGTCGATACCGCCGCTGAAGTCGGAATAGATTTGAATGGAATAAAACATAATGGCCACAAAAATAAATCCGCCGCCAAACTCGTCGGGGTGGTCGAAAATACCGGCCACCACCACCGACGCCCGATTGGCGATAATTAGCTTTTTAAAGTAACCGTATAAAAGAAGGAGCAGTCCCTTGCTGAACCAATCGCTTCGCGCCTCTCTTCGGTACAGATCCGCCTCTATGGCGTCGTAACGGGAGATGGGCCCTTGTACGATTTGAGGAAAAAAGGACAAATACAGAGCGTACTTCCATAAACTGTCCGCCGGAGGATATTTTTTTCGGTACAAGTCGATGGCATACGAAGTCGCCTGAAAGGTATAAAAAGAAATCCCCAGAGGAATGGCGATCGTAAAGGCGGACAGATCCGTAAACTTGACCAGGGACAAGAGGGCGAAGTTCACGGCCAGGGTGAAAAACAACAGCGGTCGGCTCTTTCTCTCGTACAGCACCTTTCCCGCGAAGTAGGTGGTCAAAATCGCCGTAAAGAGATAAAAAAACGCTCTAACATCGTAGAGCGCATAGTACAAAAAAGAGGCGACAAGCAACACTTGCCACCGACAGCCACAGGCTCTGTAGACGAGAACAAAGAGGGCGACAAAAAACAGAAAAGACAGTTCCGTAAAGGCCATTATAATTTAGCAATAAATTCGGAGATGGTGTCCACCGATTGAAAATTTTCCGGCAACAATTCCGACACGTCGATGGTAACGTCGAAGGCGTCTTGCAGTTCCAACACCAAACTGACCATGTCGAAGGAGTCCAAAATGCCTTCCTCGATTAAATCCGTATCTTCTTCCACTATTTCTCCGCTGATGCTTTCGATAATTTCGATGATCGTTTCTTTCATAAATCCTCCTTTTATATTCTTTCTCATTATACCTATAGCCGTCTTTTATTTCAATTCCAAGGGCGAAGGCCCATAGACCATCACCGCCGCCTTCATGCCGTCTTTTTGAAAGCCCGCCTTTTCGTAAAGATTCTCGGCCGCACCATCGGCGTCGGTCCATACCGTGGCCCGATTTTTTTCGATACAGTTCGATACGTAGTGGCGAAGAATTTCCAGGGCAATCCCCCGCCTGCGCCAGCTTTTTTCCACGTATAGGTGCTCAATGGTCTGTTCCGTCTTTTTCACGGAAAATTGCAAAAAGCCCGCTCCCTCAATGCCTATGATCCGTCCGTTTTTTACGTCGTCTTCGACGACCGCATCCGGCTGATGATTTCCGGAGACGGGATCGAAGGAGGCAATGCCTCTTTTTACAAAATTCGCGTCGCGGATCACCTTCACGCGCTTGGAAAAATAAGGAGTCCTTTCCTTTAAGCGCAGGCGCTCGCGGGTCTTATACAGGCGAAACCCCACGGATTCTGCGGCTCCTATATCCGGTTTTTTTCCGACGACTTCCGTGACCATGATTTCTTCCCCCGTCAGAGGGCGGCCTTCTTTTAAGTAATAACTCACGTGCCACCGACCGTTTTTTTTCGAACCGATGTAGAGATCCCCGTTTTCATAATAATGGAGATCCTGTAATTCCTCTAAATAACGGTTCAAATTCATGTAATCGTTGTTAGTGCTTTGCCTGTAGCGGACGAGGAATTTTCTCAGCTCTTCTTCGTCTTTAAAGGGCGTCATTTTCATAATCTCGCTCCAGCGCCTTTCGGTCGACCTTCCCATTTTTTGTCTTCGGCAGTTGTTTTCGATGAATCAACCGATCGGGAATCATATAGGCAGGCAAAAAATTCTTTAACCCGCGGCGGAACTCTACGCGAGAAAATTCTTCCCCGGTGTAGACGGCGACGATCCGCTCCCTTTTTCTGTCGTAAAAACAAATGCCTTCTTCCACGCCGAAAGCGAAGAGAGCCCGCTCCACCTCTCCCAATTCGATGCGGTAGCCGTGGCGCTTGATTTGATCGTCTTTTCGAGCGAGAAACTCGATTTCGCCCCGTTCGTTTTTTCTGACGATGTCCCCCGTGCGATAGACGATTTCCGGGTAACGGTCGTGTAACGGATTTTGAACAAAGACCTCGGCCGTCTTTTCCGGATCCCCGTAGTATCCGTAGGCCACGCCGGTGCCCCGAACCACCAGCTCGCCCTTTTCCGCCGGCACGTCTCCGTCTAAAATCATCAGATCCATATTTTCGCAGGCTTTTCCGATGGGAACCACTTCCCCGGGGGCGAAATCCCTATCGACTTTGTAATAAGCACAGTCTACCGTAGCTTCTGTAGGCCCGTAGAGATTGTAGTAATCGGCGGAAACGTGATCCCTCCACACCTTTAATTTTTCCGCGGAAAAAGCCTCTCCCGCAAAAGTTACCACTTTTAAAAAGGTGGGCGATACAACGTCGAAGACCTTGGCATTGGCCAATAAATTCATGGCGGAAACCGACCAAAGAATGGCGTCGATTTTGTGTTCGTTTAAATATTCTACGGCCTTCACGGGGAAGAGAAAGAGCGTTTTGTCCATCAGGTGTAGCTCCGCCCCTACACCCATCATTAAAGCCAACTCTTTCACCGAGGCGTCGAAGTACAGGGGCGTTTGATTGGCCAGGCGAAAACTCCCGTCGATACCAAGGGCTTTTGAAATCCAATCCATAAAATCCACTACCATCTTTTGGGCGACGACAACTCCTTTCGGCGCGCCGGTGGAACCGGAGGTAAAGAGGACGTAACAGGGATCGGCGTCGATAACACACGCCCGAAGACTCTCTACATTCACCGTTCCCGTCGCCTTTTCTTTCACGGAAACGGACGTCAGGCGGAAGGATTCAAAACAGTTCTTTTCGTAAAAGACCGCCGCCTTCGCTTCGAGCTTTTCTACGATTTGTCCGATGCGCCCGGGTGCTTCTTCCTCGCTGACAGGCACGTAAAAATTCCCCGAATAAAGCACCGCCAAAAAGGCTACTACCGTCTCCACGCGCCGGTTGACAGCGACCAGAATGGGTTCGTTGGTTTCGGGAAAGGCTTCATGAATTGCCGCGGCGAGATCCATGGCCTCTTTTCGCAATTGAGAAAACGTGACGGAGCGATTGGCATCCACCAGGGCGATTTTATTTTTATAACGTTCAACCGTTTGTTCAAATTTATGGATAACTAACATAAACACCTCGGCTAAATTCTACCACGTATCGAAACCGGTGACCACTGAACTCCTTTGCCCTGCAAAAAAGAGAAAGACAAACCCCGACAGATCCCGGGATTTGTCTTTCTCTTTGCGCGGAAGCATTGTTCTTTTATCTATTCAGCCAAAGCACCGCCGCAGCTGGATCCCGCGCCGGCGGTACAACCGTAGCAATATTCTTTCCAAACGACGGGACGGGCGAGGTCGTCGGCTTCGATGATGTCGTCAATCATCTGAAATCTATTGGCGCTTACGCCTTCCGCTTGATGGAAGTCGCAGTCGTAAATGCGCCCCTCGGGATCCACGGAAATTTGAAAGCGGCACATAAGATTTTTCACGGTGTCCGGATTAAAGTTCTCCTTTAACAAATGCATGTATTCCTCTTCCGCGCCTTCTTTTCGCAAGGTGTCGGCAAAGTAGCCCATGGGCATATTCGTGATGGTGAAAAGTTCGGAAAAGTCCACGCCTTTTTCACCTAAAAAGGTGTGGTAATCCGCTTCCAATCCCTCTTGCGGTCCGGGCAAAAAGGCACCTAGAGGATTGTAAACCAATGATAGGTCCTTTTCCCTTCCGTAACCCATGGCGTTGAGTTTTTTCAGGTTGGAAATGACCTTTTCGTAGGTGCCTTCTCCCCTTTGGGCGTCCACGTTTTCTTGCGTGTAACAAGGAAGAGACACGACGACGTGGATGTTCTTTTCCTCTAAAAGAGCCATCAATTCGGGATTTTTGTCAATGGCTACGGCGTTGGTCCTGAGAATGACCTCGTCCGCATAGTTACTCACTTCTCGAATAAAGGGAATGATCAAAGGATGTGCGGTCGGTTCGCCGCCGGTTATGTCCACCGTATGGAAATGGTGCTTTTTTAAGGATTCCACACATTTTTCCATGGTCTCTTTGCTCATTTCCGTGTGTTTGGAGTTTTTCATTACGTGACAGTGGGCGCAGCGTAAATTGCACTTCCCCGTAATATTCAACTGCAAGATGCCGATTTCTTTTGCGGTTCGCAATTCCTCCGGTATACGGTCGATAAATGCCATGTTTCCTCCTTATATCTGCGTTTCATAGTTATCCTTAGGCCATCATACCATACTTTTTTCCCGTCCTTCGATCTGCGAACCATCTTTCTTTTCAATGAAAAATTTCATCCATTGCTTTTTTCAATAGCTCCCTCTTTCGGTAAGGTTAGGGTAAAGATCGTTCCACAGGGAGCGTTGTCTCGAATGACCACTTCGGCACCCAGTCTCCTGGCGATTTCTTTTACGAGGGCGAGGCCCACACCGTAACCGCCGTCGTGATTGCGCGACGGATCGGCCCGGTAGAACAAATCCAAGGCCCGCGCCTTAGCTTCTTCATTCATGCCGATCCCCGTATCCGCCACCGAAATCGCCACCCGATTCTCCCTCTCTTCAATAAGGATCTCGCAGCGGCCGCCGGGCCGGTTGTACTTAATGCCGTTGTCCAGCAGATTGTACATGGCTCGCTCCAGAAGAGCGTCGTCCGTTTGAACGAGGGCGTCGTCTCCTCGGATACATAGGCTGACGCCCTTTTCCTCGGCCTTTTCTTCCAAATCCAAAAGCAATTCCTGAGCCAGATCTTTTACGGAGACCGCGCGCCGCGCACAGGGAACGTCGCAACCTAAAAACAAAATTTCTTCCACCAGGTCGGACAGCCGGCGAATATTTTTTTCTATGCTTTCCACAAAGGCGCTAAGCTCTCCGTCCATGGCACCCCTTTTTTTCTTAAACACGTCTACCCGGGTCCGCAAAACGGCGAGGGGCGTGCGCAGCTCGTGGGCCACATTCACGGAAAAGAGTCGCTCCCTTTCATAACTGTCGTAGAATTTGTCCAGGGTCTTTTGAAAAGCTTCGGAAAGGGCGACAATTTCATAAGCTCCTTCCTCTAAGACGACCCCATCCGTTTCGGCCATGGTATCCATGTCGATGGCGGACACTTTTTTCGTCAAGACCGCCAAAGGATTTAAGGTACGGCGAATTAAAAGCACGAAAATCCCGCCTCCGATCAGTCCCGTTACGAGAAAAACTCCGAAGGCGTAGAGCTTGAAATCCTCGAGAATGCGAACCTGGTCTTTGTCGATAAAAACCATGACCTCGTCCTCGGCGGGGGCGGGGACGTTGTTTTCCTTCATGCGATTTTCCACTTGAGCAACGAGATTTTCCGCTATCTCTTGCTGATGTCTGGCAAGAATGGCGTTGGATAAAATCAACATCAACATAAAAAGGGCAATGCTTGTTACCGTCATCTTAAAAATAATGGATCGCGTCGCCTTTTTACTTTCCATCGATCCTATATCCCCTTCCGATTTCGTTTCGAATAATATTTTCTCCCAAAGCTTCTTTTATTTTTTTTCTTAGGGCGGACATATGCACGCGCACGGCGTTTGACACATCTCCGGCGTTCATATCCCACACATGTTCCATAAGTTCTTCGGCGGGTACGTAGCGGCCTTGGTTGTAAAGAAGGTATTCAAAAATGCCCAACTCCTTGGCCGTCAGCTTCACCGGAATCTCGCCGGCATAGAGGGTCTTTGCCGTCGTATCGAAAGTGAGGCCGCGACAAGGGATTAGCTTGTCTTCTACCACCTGCTTTCGGCGCAAGAGGGAGCGAATTCTCGCCTCCAACTCGTCGAAGTGAAAGGGCTTGATTAAGTAATCGTTGGCGCCGAGATCCAAGCCCTTCACCCGATCGTCCACTTGGGTTCGCGCACTCAGCACAATTACATTCACCTTTTTGTCTTCTTCTCGAATTTCCTCGAGCAGAGTAAAACCGTCGATTTTCGGCAGATTAATATCCAAAACGATTAAATCGTAGGTTTCACTCCAAAAAAGATCCTCCGCCGCCTCGCCGTCTGCAGCCGTATCCACGGCGTAACCCGACAGCCTGAGCCCTTCAGCAATGGATTCCAACAATTCCTTTTCGTCTTCTACGATCAACAGTCGCATATCTCGCCTCCTTTTTTTCATTATAACAAAAACGCAAAAGGCCTCGTCTTTTGCGTTTTCCAAATCTTTCAGTTTTCGGGTATTTCTTTCACGGACTTTCCTCGAATACATAAACCCTTTGTAATGGCTCCGGTCGGGCAAGCTTTTTCGCACCGACCACAACGAATGCACTCGAGGGCGTTTTCATTTTCTACGGGATCCACATTCATCTTACAAGCCCGCTTGCAGGCACCGCAGCGAACACAGATCTCCTCATCCAGTCGGTACGTAAAGACGGAAATAGGATTAAAGAGCGAATAGATCGCGCCCAAAGGACAGATATACTTGCAGAAAGGGCGGTAGATCATAAGACTTAAGAAGATGATCGCGGCCAATATGGACCCTTTCCAGGCGTACAAAAAGCCGACGGCTCCTCTCATGCCTTCATTTTTTAAAACCAGTGGTATGCCCCCTTCAAGCATCCCCACGGGGCAAATCAATTTGCAGAAGTAGGGGGATCCTTGGCCCAAGACGTCCACGAGAAAGAGAGGGAGAATAAGTACGAATACGGCAAGAATCAGGTATTTTGCTTTTCGCAGATAGGCATCTCCCCGAAAGGTGACAATCTTCTTTGGAAAGGGAATTTTATGCAGCAGGTCCTGTATGAGGCCGAAGGGACAGAGCCAACCGCAAACGAATCGACCCATTAGGGCGCCGATGAAAAACAAAAATCCCACGACGTAAAAAGCGAATTTATAGTCCATGTTTCCAATGACCGCCTGCAAGGCGCCGATGGGACAAGCCCCCTTGGCGCCGGGACAGGAATAACAATTCATTCCCGGCACGCAGAGGTTTTTCATTTTTCCCTGATAGATCTTTCCAGTCTTAAAGCCTTCCAAATACGAATTGGTGGCGAGAAACCACAGCCCTTGAAACAGATGGCGCTTGGTTTCGTTTATGGACTTTTTTTCCTTAACCAATGCCGATACACTCCATACAAATTCTTACGGCTTTTGCAAAGACCACCTGCATCTCCCCGCGATGGATTCCATAGGCCATCATGACCATAGAGGCGAGGAAAAAGGCGGGGCCTATGAGAGTCTGCCATTTTTCTTTTTTCATCTTACTGGACATTCTTCAATTCTTTTTCTACGACCGTCTTCCATTCTTCTAAACTCTTGGCGCCGGAATAAGACTCGCCTACGATATTTCCCTTACTGTCCACAAAGAAGGTTTCCGGCAGAGCTTGAATCCCCTGCAGGCGATCGTTCATAAAATTGTCGCTGGGCTTTAAGATGGGGTAGGTGATCTTCAGTTTGTCCTTAATGGCCTTGGCCTTATCTACGGCCTCGACTACGTCTTTTCCGTCTTCGTAAGTATCCATGCAAACGCCCACGACGCCTACGCCCTTATCTTTCATTTCCGCATTTAATTTTTCCAAATCGGGAATTTCTTGAATGCAGGCGGTACACCAAGTGGCAAAGACATTGACCATAGTGAGTTTATTTTTTGAGAGATCTGCTTCCGTGAAGGCCTTTCCCTCTATATCTTCGGTCGTAAAGGGAGCGATGGTGTCTTTGTTCGACGTTTCTTTTTCTCCGTTGCTCGCACCGTTCTTAGAGGTTTCGACACTCTCCTCTTGCACGACGTTTTTCGGAGAATTCTCTCCTTGACTTTCCTTTTTCCCACAGGCCATCAACCCCAAGCTCATACTTGCGATGAAGCCGATAAGCAAAATTTTCTTCATTCTCTTATTCATGTGAACACTCCTTTTTCAATGGTATATCTATTGTAAACTACAGGGCGTTAAGACCCCGTTAAGACGTAAAAAAAAGTTCTAAGGTGCAGACGCTCCCTTAGAACTGATTGCCCAAAGACCTTACTTTCCGTCTCTTATCGCGATCTTAAATTCCTCAATGGCTTTTTCAAATCGACTTTGAATCTCTTCCAAATGCCGAAGGTCGGAACCGTTTTTTTTGTCCAAAGCCTCCATTAGTGCACGAACATACGCCCTTTCGGCGCGCACCATGTCCCTTTCCAGTCGCCGATAGTCGCGAATAGACCGAGGATCCATGGATTACAGATCCCGTTCCTTTTCCCTATAGACTTCGTCCAATTTCCGACCCACTTTTTCCACGATTCCGTCGTCTAAAACTTCCAGCACTTCCTTAAAGACTTTCATTTTTTCGTCATCGACTTTTTCTTCTAAACAAGAAAGTACGTCGTCGACAAAATCATAGTTGATTTGGTAATAGTTTTTAAACTTCTCCGTGACGTACAAGTGGATTTGACGGTGATCCGTCTGGCTGCGTACTTTTTCCACGTGACCTTTTTCCACCAGATTATTTACCTTGTAGGCCGCATTGGGTTGACTCACGCGAATAAAATGGGCCAATTCATTAATCGTCGGGCCTTGCAAGGCATAAATGGCCTCGGCGCAAAACTTTTCCATGACCGTTAGGGAATCGGGTTTGCGATTATTTCGATAAAGGTTCTTGTAGAAACTTAATTTATACTTCAAATAGATGGAATTCATTACATCCCGCATCGAACGTTGCTTCTTTTCCATAAACACCTCACTTGCATGGGATCTCAGACGACGTTTCGTCTAAATTTTCTCCGGTCCTTTGAATCTCGCCAAAACACCTTCAATTGAAAAGAACAATACCCTCGCGAATATTGTCCATTTCCACAGAGACGGGCCTATTGCCTTATGTAATGGCGGAGCTGAGAGGAGTCGAACCTCCGGCACGTGCCTTAGGAGGGCACTGCTCTATCCATCTGAGCTACAGCTCCATAAACAATAGTATACGCACCTTCCGATCTATTTTCAATTAGTATCCTTTGACGGCAAAAAAATCTTTTACATTCCTTTATATTTATCTTCCATGGCGATCAGAGCGATGACGTCGTCTTTCATCTCTTCCACTTGATAAATGTAGCGTTCATCTTCTACTACGGCACCGACCTCGGCAATCTTTTCCCGCTCGTCAAAGATTTTTTGAATGTAATCGCCCAAAGTTTCTTCGCGACTTTCAATATCTCGAAGTAAATGTTTATTCACGGCATCGATTTTTGTCTCGGCATCGAAAATCCCCACCCCGGCGTTAGCGAGAATTTTTTGAATGGTCAAGTATTTGCGCACGATAAACAAGACGGCAATGGCCAAGACGCCGATGAAAAGTTCTTGGGTATTGTCGCCGTAAATCAGCATTTTTCGGGCCACTACCATGATCATAATGTAGATGATCTGAAGTTCCTCGTGGCTGATCAACATGGCCACAAATTCCAAACCGATGACCATTAAGAGCACGTGGGACAAAAAGGACTGGTACAACTCGTAGCTGTAGCCCTTCGAGCTATGAATAATGGCCAACATATATTTAAAAAGATCGGGAATAGAAATAATGATCCCGAGAATAATGGTGACGGCCATGGCAAATTCCAAAACATAGAGTAGCCGTTGAAGCCGCTGAATGTTTTTTTTACGGTTCATCCCATTTCTCCTGACTTTTCCATTTCTTTGCGCATTTTTTCCAATATTTTTTTCTCGATTCGGCTCACGGTCATTTGAGAAATCCCTAATTTTTCGGCAATAGAAACTTGGGTCTTTCGATACTGATAGCGATCGATTAGGATGGTCTTTTCCACGTCGTTAAACTTTTCCATGGCGCGTTGAATAAAATCGTTCATTTCGATTTTTTCGAAATATTCCTCTTCCACGCCAATTTTGTCTCCGCGAGACAGGTCCCGATCTTCGCCGGACGTATCAAAATTCATGTCCAAGCTCTCCGGGGAATAGACCTTCGACGCTTCCATCACCTCCAATACTTCCGCCGTGGAAATATCTAAAAATTCGGCGATATCGGAAATCGTCGGCGTTTTTTGATTTTTCTGGGACAAGGTCAGTTTGGCATCGTTGATTTTTTTCGACATTTCCTGCACCCGACGGGGTACGCGAATGGTCCAGCCTTTATCCCGAAAATATTTTTTGATTTCACCGATAATGGTCGGCGTGGCGAAGGAGGAAAATTCAAAGCCCTTGGACGGATCGTAGCGCTCCACGGCAAAGATAAGGCCCATGGAGGCCACTTGAAAAATGTCGTCGTAGTCGATACCTTTTCCCGTATATTTTTTCGCCAAGATTTCGGCGATATACAAGTGCTCTTCGATTAAAATATCCCGAAGGGTCTTGTCGCCGGTCTCGGCATACTCGGCAAACAGTTCTTTTCGCTTCTCCTTTGAAAGGGGACGGTCCATGCTGTAGTAGGCTTCTTTGTCCATGTTATGCTCCGAAGGTTTTGTAGACGACCAGTTGCCCGTCGTCGTAAGAAAAATCGTCAGCCAAAGATTCGATAATCATCGCTGTAATGGCAAGACGCTCGTCGGCCTCGACCTTTTCTCTTGTAATGCCCGAGACGAAAAAGCGAATGGCGCCTTCCTCCGGTTCCATAACGATATCAATGGTGTCCTTTAAACCGATGGAAAAGGAAAGATTGCAGCTTTCCGTAAGCAAAAGGCGAATGTCACCTAAGGTGTCCATATCGATATCTTCCCCGACACAAATGCCCGAAACGCTCAGGCGAGCCAGAGAAAGGTAACGGGGTTTAGCAGGGATGGTTAAATAAACTCTTTCCGCCATCAGTTTTCTCCCTCAATATGGAACAACTTGTCTAATTTCGTAATGGTAAAGAGTTTTTTTACGTTGGGATCCAAATGTTCGATGCTTATGGCGTGTCCATTTTCTTTCATGTGATTGAGTAGATAGATAAAGCCTCCCAATCCGGTAGAATCCACATACTTTAAGTCTGCACAGTCGATAAGCACATCTTTTTTGTATTGATCGTAAGCACCGATCGCCTCATCCTTAAACTGCGCCGTGTAGTACATATCCATTTCACCGCAGGGAATGAGACGTAACCGATCTCCTTCGTCTTTTATATTCAGGGTAAACATTCCGCCCTCCTTTTCTTTTAGTATAGCCGCACCGTGCCAAGTGGGCAACGCTATTATTCTTCTCCCACGTATTCGGCGACGGCGACGATATGGCTATCTTTAATATTCATAAGTTTCACGCCGCTGGTAGCCCGACCCAAAATAGAAATCGATTCCGCCTTTAAGCGAATAATGGCGCCATCTTCGGAAATCATCATTACTTGATCCATATCGTCCAAGACTTTGGCGGAAACCAAGCCGCCGGTCTTTTCCTTGACGCGATAGGTTAAAAGTCCTTTGCCGCCGCGATTTTGCACGCTATATTCTTCCAGGGCCGTGCGTTTACCGTAGCCATATTCGCTGATAACGGCGAGGGTCTTTCCCTCTTCGGCTTTTACAAAGCTTACCACTTCGTCGTCTGCATCCAGTCGAATGCCGATGACACCCATGGCCGTACGCCCCTGCGCACGCAGGTCCTTACCCTTCAGACGAAGGGACATACCTTTTTTTGTGACGAAGATCAGGTCTTCTTCGTCGCCGCACTGTATGCCACCGATGACTGTATCTCCATCTCTCAGACCTATGGCGATCAGGCCGTTTTTACGAATATTTTTGTACTCTTCCAATTTCGTCTTTTTGATGTAGCCTTCTCGGGTGACGAGAAAGAGATTGTCTTCTTTCTTTACACCGGCAATGGGAATAATGGTTTGAATCCGCTCTCCTTCCTCCAATTGAAGAAGATTTACAATGGCCGTACCCTTGGCATTCCTTCCCGCCGCCGGAATTTCATAGGCCTGTTTCTTGTAGACCTGACCGCGGTCGGTAAAGAATAAAATCGTATCCAAAGTGGAAGTAATGAACAGGCTGGTTACGAAGTCATCGGATTTTTTATTTAAGACGCTGATCCCTTGCCCCCCGCGGTTTTGCGGTTTGTAGGTGCCTTCGGGCATACGCTTGATGTAGCCGGAATTGGTAAGGGTAACGACCACTTCTTCTTCATCGATTAAGTCTACATCATCCATTTCTCCGTCGGATTTTGTAATTACCGTGCGACGCAAGTCGCCGTATTTTTCCTTAATCTCCAAAAGTTCTTCCCGAATGGTTCCGTCCAGGACTTTAGGATCAGAGAGGATCCTTTCCAACTTTTCAATGAGGGCCAAAAGTTCCCGGTACTCTTCTTCCAATTTTTCCACTTGCAAACCGCTTAAACGCTTAATGCGCATATCCAAAATGGCCTGACCCTGAGCATCCGTCAAGCCGAAACGTTCGGTAAATTTTACCTTAATCTCCTCGTCGGTACGGTAGCTTTTGACGATTTCGATAATTTCGTCGATATGAGCGATCGCAAGTTTCAATCCTTCGATGATGTGTACCCGAGCCTTGGCTTTA
Source organism: Bacillota bacterium (assembly GCA_023393815.1). Taxonomy (GTDB): domain Bacteria; phylum Bacillota; class Clostridia; order Tissierellales; family Peptoniphilaceae; genus Aedoeadaptatus. The sequence continues at coordinate 18,559 of JAEXBU010000089.1, forward strand.
CTTAAGTCGTACTTGGTGCGCCGGGTAACCACGTCCCGTTGGTGCTTCACGTAGTAATGAACCAGTTCCAAGAGATTTAATTCGCGGGGTACTCCGTCCACCAGAGCCAGATTAATAATGCCGTAGGTGATCTGTAGCTGGGTTTCCTTGTACAGACGATTTAAAACTACATTGGGATTGGCATCTCGCTTTAGTTCCACCACCATGCGCACGCCACGGCGATTGGATTCGTCGCGAATATCGGAAATTCCCTCGATCTTTTTTTCCTTGACGAGCTCGGCTATTTTTTCGATAACTTTCGCCTTGTTGACTTGGTAGGGAAATTCCGTTACCACGATTTGATACTTGTTCTTTAAGGGTTCGATTTCCGCTCGCGCGCGCACCTTAATTTTCCCTCGACCCGTCTTATAGGCCTCTTTAATGCCGTCTCTTCCCATAATAAAGGCGCCGGTCGGAAAGTCCGGTCCCTTAATATAACTCATCATTTCTTCCAGAGAAATGGATTCATTTTCCATATAGGCCACGACTCCGTCAATGACTTCGTTCATATTGTGAGGTGCCATATTGGTGGCCATACCTACAGCGATGCCGGAAGAGCCGTTTACTAAAAGATTAGGAAAGCGGGAAGGAAGTACCGAAGGTTCCATTAATTCTTCGTCGAAGTTCGGAACGAAGTCTACGGTCTCTTTGTTAATATCCCGAAGCATTTCCATAGCGAGCTTGGACATACGAACTTCCGTATAACGCATGGCCGCCGGACTGTCCCCGTCCATGGAACCGAAGTTTCCCTGACCGTCGGCCAGAGGGTAGCGAATGTTAAAATCCTGAGCCAAACGCACCACAGCATCGTAAATCGACAAATCTCCGTGGGGATGGTATTTCCCCATAACATCCCCGACCAAGCGAGCACTTTTTCTATGGGGCTTATCGGGCGTCAGACCCTGTTGCTGCATTCCGTAGAGAATACGGCGATGTACGGGCTTCAGTCCGTCGCGCACGTCGGGCAAAGCCCGGGCGACGATAACGCTCATGGAATATTCCAAATAAGCCTTTTTCATGGCTTTTTCCAAAACGACGTTTTTTATTCCACTTTCATTTGCAAATTTTGCCACTGTATCCTCCTACGCGTCGATATTTTCGACGTAAATCGCATTGTCTTCGATAAATTCCCGCCGCGGCGCCACTTCCTGACCCATCAACATAGAAAAGACTTCGTCGGCCGCCTGTCCGTCGTCCACTTCCACGCGAAGGAGCACCCGATGTTCCGGGTTCATCGTAGTCTCCCATAATTCCTCGGCGTTCATTTCACCGAGCCCCTTGTAGCGACTGACCTTTAAATTTTTGTCTCGACCCAGTCGATTTAAGGCGCTTTGAAGTTCGTCATCACTGTAGCAATATTCCAATACCTTCGTCCCTCGCTTAATGCCGTAAAGAGGCGGTTTCGCCACAAAGACGTGGCCTTCTTCGATCAGCTCCGGCAAGTGGCGGAAAAGGAAGGTTAAGAGTAGGGTTTGAATGTGAGCACCATCCACGTCCGCATCGGTCATAATGATAATTTTTCCATAGCGCAATTTGGAAATGTCGAATTCCTTATCGATTCCCGTTCCGAAGGCGGTTATCATGGCACGAATTTCGTTGGAATTTAAAATCTTATCCATACGCGCCTTTTCCACATTCATAATTTTTCCGCGAAGAGGCAAAATGGCCTGGTAGGTACTGTCCCGTCCGCCCTTGGCGCTGCCGCCGGCGGAATCCCCTTCTACCAAAAAGATTTCCGTCTTTTCGTTATCGTTTAATTGACAATCTACAAGTTTTCCCGGCAGGGGCGTATTGTCTAAAATCGACCGCTTGCGAGTCAAATCCCGGGCTTTTCGAGCCGCTTCTCTGGCTCGCCGCGCCGATAGAGCCTTGGTTAAAATGATCTTTCCAATCTTCGGATTTTCTTCCAAGAAGGCGCTTAGATAATTATTCAATACTCGCTCTACGACGGCTTTTGTTTCGGAATTTCCCAGTTTCGCCTTGGTTTGTCCTTCAAATTGGGGATCGGGAATCTTGACGCTGATCACGGCGCTAATTCCTTCTCGTACGTCGTCTCCAGAAAGATTTTCTTCTTTTTCCTTAATGTAATTATACTTTCTGCCATATTCGTTAATGCTCTTAGTCAGGGCACTGCGAAAACCCGACAAGTGGGTGCCGCCCTCTTCCGTATTAATATTGTTGGCAAAAGATAAGACCGTCTCCCGGTAACTGTCCGTATACTGGATCGCAATTTCTACATTGGTATCCTGTTCCGTTTGATCTAAATAGAGGATTTTGTCGTGAATCGGTTTTTTGTTTCGGTTAATGTATTCCACATAGCTTTGAATACCGCCGATATAGTGGTAAATTTCCTTAAATTCTTCTTTTCCTCGATGATCGATAAATTCAATGTAGGCGCCTTTGTTTAAAAAGGCCATTTCGCGAAACCGACGAGCCAAAACTTCGCGATCAAATTCCACAGTTTCCTTAAAAATTTCTTCATCGGGCCAAAAGGTAATGGTCGTTCCCGTCTCCTCTACCCCTTCTTTTACGACGTTCAGTTCCGTTTGGGGAATCCCTCTGGAGAAAACTTGTTCGTATTCCTTTCCTCCTCGGCGAACGTTGGCGATTAATTTTGTCGAAAGGGCATTGACGACGGATACGCCTACGCCGTGCAGGCCGCCGGAAACCTTGTAAGCATTGCTATCGAATTTTCCGCCGGCGTGAAGAATGGTAAGGACGGTCTCCACGGTGGATTTTTTCGTTTGCGGGTGAATATCTACGGGAATCCCGCTGCCGTTGTCACACACGGAAACAGAGCCGTCTTCGTTCAGTTCTACGAGAACTTGATCGCAGCGGCCGGCCAAAATTTCGTCAATGGAATTGTCCACCACTTCGTAGACCAAATGATGCAGACCTTTGGGTCCGGTGGAGCCGATATACATACCCGGCCGTTTTCGAACCGGTTCAAGTCCCGTTAGGACCTGTATATTTCCGGCATTGTACTCATTTTCCCTTACCATAAATCCTCCTCGCTCACAGTTTCGATGTGCTTCTTTCTATTGATTAAATCGATGGCCTCCGTGCATTCTTCCAGCGCCCTTACAGGCTCGGCCGCCGTAATAAAACATTGCCCGCCTATCATCTTCAGAAGCAGGCTTCGTCGTCGCTCGTCCAGCTCCGAAAAAACGTCGTCCAGTAAAATCACAGGCGCCGACCCGATGTGCTCCTCCACCCGATCGATTTCCATACACTTCATAGCCAGGACAATGCTTCGAATTTGCCCCGTAGAGGCAAATTTCTTCGCCTCTTCCCCATCTAATAAAAAAGATAAATCGTCTAAATGAGGGCCGATTCCCGTTCGACCACGCTCCCTGTCCACAGAGCGGCGAGCCTTTAAGCTGTCGTAAAAGGCCTCCTCCAACCCGTCGTCCAAGGCCACGGGAAAAGATGCTTTGTAGCGCACCTGCAGTACTTCTTTTTCGTCAGAAATAACCTTGTAATAGTTGCAGACGGATGGGGCCATGCGTTTTAAAAATCTCAGCCGCTCTTTTAAAATTACCGACGCGTATCGGGCCAAGCTCAAATCGTAGACGTCCAGTAAATTTCCGTCGTTTAACTTTCTTAAAACTACATTTCTCTGATAAAGCACGTGGTAATAACTCGTGTAGGCTTCTTCATAAGATGTAGACGTCATGCGGAGCATATCGTCCATAAATCGCCGGCGCTCAGAAGGCGATCCCTGAACCATCTGAAGATGCGCGGGCTCGAAAAGTACCACGCCCATGCCGCGACTGTAGGCCGACGTATTTTTTACGGGATTGTGGTCGCGCAACAGACGCCGTTTGTTTTGACGCAGACTGATTTCCATGTCGTGGGTAAAATCGCCGATGTCTACTTTCGCCGCCGCATAGGCTTCGTCTTTTCCGAAGGATATAAGCTCTTTCAGTGCCGTCGTCTTAAAACTCCTCCCGGTCATGGCGAAGTAAATGGCTTCCAAAAAATTCGTCTTTCCTGTGCCGTTCGGACCGATCATACGATAGATTCTCGGTTCCAAATCGATGGAAAGGCGATCGTGGTTTCGAAACGAGACTATGTGTAATTGTCGAACAAACACGTCGCCCTCCCGTCAAACTCAGTATAGTACAAATGTTCTATTCCTACAAATGGACGTCTATTCCCTCTCGATGAACTCTTTTTCACCCATAAATTCCACGACGTCTCCGGGATAGAGTTTTCTTCCGCGCCGAAGTTCCCGATCGTCGTTTACAAAGACCAGTCCGTCTTGAATCACGGCCTTGGCCATGCCGCCGGAGTCTACCCATTGGACGTATTTTAAGAAACTGTCCAGCTTAATAAATTCGGTTTTTATTTTCATAGATTCGCAAGCCTTACAGGTAAGACCAGATAGAGGTATTCATCTCCCTCACCCGGCGTAATAATACAGGGGTTTATTGCATCGGTAAAGCCCATGGAAATGGTCTCATCGTCCATAACCCGTATTCCTTCCAGAAGGTAGCGGGCATTAAAGGCGATGGTAAGATCCGCCCCCTTCTTTTCGGCGCGGACGGTTTCGTGGACTTTTCCCACTTCGGAATTTGACAAGATTTCCATTCGATCGTCTTTTATTTCCAATCGAACCAAGCCGTTTCGCTCTTTTCCCGTCATTAAACTGGCCCGCTCCAAAGCGTCCATCAATTGTTTCCGATCGGCCGCAACCGTTACATCGTGTTCTTTACGGATTAAACTGTCGTAGCGGAAAAATTCACCATTTAAGAGTTTGGTGAAAAATTTCGTCTCGTCAAATTGAATGAGCACATGATTGTTTCCTATTTCTAAAGTTAAGGTTTTTGTTTCGTCAATTAATTTTGAAATCTCCGACACGCTCCGCGCCGGCAAAATTAAATCCCGTGTGAGGGATTGTTCGCCGTCGATGCGGCTTAAAGCCATGCGGTAGCCGTCCAATGCGACGAAAGTAATGCCTTCTTTCCTTACATCCAACAAGACCCCGGTTAAGACGATGCGCATATCGTCATTGGAAGTGGCGAATTGGGTTTCCTTAAATGCCTTTAAGAGAGCTTCCCCGGTAACCATAACTTTTTCGTCTCCGCCCAACTCCGGCAATTGCGGATACTCTTCCGGATTCTGGCCCATGATTTCAAATTCCGATTGTTCACAGACTAAAGACAGTTTTTGCCCGTCACTTTCTATATAAACCATGGAATTGGGAAGTTTGCGTACAATGTCGCCGAACAGAGATGCGTTTAAGACGATGCTGCCCGCTTCCTCTACGAAACAGGCATGTCTCGATTCCATAGATATTTCTGTATCCGTCGCCCGTAAAATCAATTGGTCCTTTGTCGCTTCCATATAAACGCCTTCCAATATTTGCATATTCGTTTTTGATGAAATAGCGCGGGAGACGATGGACACGATGGAAGTCAGGGCGGATTTTTCAATTTGAAATTTCAAAGGGTTCCTCCTCACTATAAGATAAGTACTTCGTATTCGTAGTAGGGGCTGTGAATATGTGGATATTGCCCTTTTAAAGGATCCGTCTCGCGATTATCTTGTGGATAATCTATGGATAGATCCGTGGATGGTTTCTCTTTTATCCACAGCTCAGGAATTGTCTTTAATACTTTCTTTTAAGGATTCGATGGTCACGAAGAGATTCGTGTCTTTTTCCATGTCGTCCTTAATTTTGTCGCAGGCATGAATTACCGTAGAGTGATCCCGTCCGCCGAATTCCTGGCCTATTTTAGGCAGGGACAAATCGGTCATTTCCCGGGTCAGATACATGGCGATTTGACGCGGATAAGCCAAAGGCCTGGATCGCTTTTTGCTGTCCATTTGTTCCACCGTAATGTGGTATTTTTCCGATACGACCTTTTTTATATGTTCCACCGTAATCTGTACGGGCTTGTTATTCTCGTAAATATCTTTTAATACCGTTGCCGCCGTTTCTTCCGTAATGACGCCGGTGGTTAGTTTTGAATAAGCGGTAACTCTGGAGAGAGCTCCTTCCAGTTCACGGATATTGCTCTTTACGTGCGTGGCAATGTAGTTAATCACTTCATCGGGCACTTGGAAACCGTCGCTTTTCGCCTTATTTCTTAAAATGGCGATTCGCGTTTCCAAATCCGGTGCTTGAATATCCACGACAAGTCCCCAGGCAAAGCGGGAAATCAGACGCTGTTCCAATTTTTGAATGTCTTTCGGCGGTTTATCGCTGGTCAGGACGATCTGTTTTTCTTGGGCGTGGAGCTCGTTAAAAGTATGGAAAAATTCGTCCATGGTAGATTCCTTGTCGGCGATAAATTGAATATCGTCGATTAAAAGTAGGTCCTGGGACCGATACTTCCGTCGAAATTCTTCGTTGCGATTGGTTTGAATAGAGGCAATAAATTCGTTGGTAAATTGTTCACTGGTCACGTACAAAATCCGCTTACTCGGGTCGCTTCGGTGCATAAAATGGCCGATGGCATGCATGAGATGGGTTTTTCCTAAACCGACGCCCCCGTAAATAAATAAGGGATTGGCGTGGGCCTCGAGGGGGTTTTCGGCGACTGCTAGGCACGCAGCGTGGGCAAATTGATTGGATTGGCCGACTACGAAAGAATCGAAGGTATATTTCGGATTTAAGTGGTAGAGAGCCTCAGCCGTGTTTTCCGCAGCTTGCGGTTGAACTTCCCCGTCGCCGGTGGTGAGGATAAATTGAATATCCAAATCTTTTCCTCCGGCTTCTTTTACCACGCGGCGAATTAAATTCTTGTAATTGTTGTTGTTCTTTTTTAAATGATTGAGGACAAATTCTCTGGAGACACCTAAAATCAAGGTATCGTCACGAATTGTGATCGGTTGGATCGGACGAAACCACGTGTTAATTTGAGACTCGTAAAGATTTTCCTGGAGAATCAATTGAAAGGCATCTTCCCAAAGGGCCTTAACATCAGTTGACATTCACTTTCGCTCCTTGACTTTTTATATCAACATATTCACATGTGGAGAGAATCCCTATGGATGAAAAAATCCACAAGAATGTGGATCGTGGGGATAGATAGTTTATAAACAATGATCTTCAAAGCATATGTTTATAAACGTCGGTCTTTCTTTTGTATTTGAAGGGAAAAAGTGTGGAAATAAAAAACTTATCAACAAGTTATACACAATATGTGAATAACTAACAAATTTTCCACAGGCTTTATTCTTATGCACACCCTCGAGATAATTATACACAAATACAAAAAAGTTATCAACATATCGGTTGTAAGGTTTAGGGGAAGATGACTTGCCCTAAATGGGATAATTGTGCCTTTTTTCGTGAACTTTCCTTTAAAATCGATTGACTTCCCGCGAACCAGTCCCTATAATATATAGAGTGTATTTTAAAAAATAGGTCCATTGGGCATTTTTTTATCCCGACGGAGGAGGTGTAACGATGAAAAGAACGTATCAACCGAAACGCAAACAAAGAAAAAGAGAACACGGTTTTCGCGCCCGCATGAGAACGCGCAACGGTCGTAAGGTTTTGCGCGCCCGCAGAGCAAAGGGAAGAAAAAGACTTTCCGCTTAATCCATGGAAAAAAAGTACTTTCTAACGAAAGACGGCGATTTTAAAAAAGTATATAGAAAGAGAAAAACGTTCGGTAACAGAAATTTTACTCTTTACGTTAAAAAAAACGGCCTGGCCCATTCCAGGATGGGTTTTTCCATCAACAAGAAGGTGGGAAAGGCCGTTGTTCGTAATAAAATAAAAAGACGACTGAAGGCTCTTTACGGAGACGTGTATCCGCGCCTCGCGCCGGGTTACGATTTCGTCGTGGTGGTGAAAAACAACGTAGCTGATTTAGATTTTCAGACTATGAAATCGGCGTTTCACCATCTATTTCGCGTATCGAAGTTTTTAAAGGGAGGCAAAAAGTCATGAGGACTTTGGCCTTGGGAATAATCCGCTTTTATCAAAAGGTAATTTCCCCTTATCTTTTACCGGGCTCTCATTGTCGGTTTTATCCTACGTGTAGCGAGTACGGCTACCAAGCTTTTTCAAAATACCCTTTCTTTAAAGCGCTTTATTTAACCGTAAGGCGCATTTTACGCTGTCACCCTTTTCATAAGGGTGGCTATGATCCACTTCCATAGATTAGGAGGACGTTCATTTGATTAACGCATTAGCGAGTTTTTTCGGCACGATTCTGCACGGAATTTATAATTTCGTATCGAATCTGGGATCGGAACCGAAGATGATTTCCTATTATGCGATTGCCATTATTGTAACCACCTTGCTTTTTCGCTTGGCTCTATTGCCTTTGAATTTATTTCAAACGAAAAATCAGTTGAAAATGGCCAAATTGCAGCCGGAAATGAAGAAAATCCAAAAAAAATACGAGAAAGATCCGCAATTGTTGGCGCAAAAGCAGTCACAATTTTACAAGGAAGCGCAATTTAATCCATTGAGCGGTTGCCTGCCTATGCTCGTTCAATTTCCCGTACTCTTAGCTTTTTATCGGATCTTTATGTTTCCGACAAAATTTGCCTTTACGAACCCGGATTTTTACGCGTCTATACAAAAGAATTTCTTTTTTGTTCAAAATCTCGACCAGGCGGATCCGACGAAGATTGTACTGCCCGTCGTAGCGGCATTTTTTACATGGCTCTCCACTTATATCGTGCAAAAGAGCAACAATGCACCCTCGACGGAGCAATCGGAGCAAATGATGCGGACAATGTCTATGATGATGCCGATTATGATCTTTATGTTTGCGAGACGTATGGCGGCGGGGCTGGTATTGTACTGGATCGTCGGTAGTATTTATACGATTTTCCAACAATACGTAAGCAATAAATTTATCGAAAAAGAAAAAGAAAAAGAAGCGGAGGCATAGCATGAACTTCTCCATCCAATCGGCAAAAACTATCGATGAGGCCGTGGAAAAGGCCCTTCTCGAGTTAAAAGCCACGCGCGATGACGTGGATATCGAAGTAATTGAAGCGCCCAGCGGCGGTTTTTTGGGACTGATTGGGGGCAGGGATGCGATTGTCAAAGTAAAGAAGAAAATAGATCACAAGGACATCGTGGATTCTATTTTAAAGGATGAAGAAATCGAGACCGTGCGTTCGGTGTTGGACGAAAAGATCGAAAAGGAGACGGACGTACCCGAAAAAGTGAGGGAAGAAAAAGAGACGTCTCTTTCCGAAAGTGCGTCCGAAGAGGTGCCTATCGAGGACGAGAGCTATTTTGAGCAATTAAACGACGACGACATGGAAATGTTGATTCGGGAGTATATCGACCGGGTGATGAGCGCCATGGACTTGGGTTACACGTTGTCTGTGGATTTTAAAGACAATGAGATCCACGTTTCCATCGACGGAAAGAAAGAGGAGACGGGCATCGTCATCGGCAAGCACGGAGCTACCTTAAACGGCATTCAAATAGTGTTGTCGGCTATGGTCAATCAACGCAGTAGGGATTTTCGACGCGTGATCGTGGATTGCAGCGACTATAGAAAAAAACGCGAACAGATCCTGAAGCGCATCGCCGGAAAGACGGCGAACAAGGTTTTAAAGACGAATAAATCCATTAAGTTGGAGCCGATGAATGCACAGGAGAGGCGAATTATCCATGCCTGCCTGGCCAATGTGGAGGGCATTCGAACGAAGAGTGAAGGAAAAGATCCTCACCGGCGCGTCGTCATTCATAAGGATACATCTCAACCTTCATAGTCTCTATGAAGGTTTTTTTATAGGAAAGGTTGGGGAGTATGACTATTGCGGCTATTTCTACGGCGAAGTCTGCCGCGGGGATCGGCATCGTCCGATTGAGCGGCGAAGGCTCCATTGCTCTGGCCGAGGGATTTTTCAAAAGTAAACAGTCTTTGTCGGATCCTTCCAACGATAGAAAACTTCTCTATGGTCACTTTGTATGTGACGAAGAAGTAATCGACGAGGTTTTATGCGTGGCTTTTCGCGGACCCTTTAGCTATACCGGCGAGGATATGGTAGAGGTTCAGGCGCATGGCAGTCGAATTGGACTGGAGCGGATTTTGGACTGCTTTATTTCCGCTGGAGCCGAGCCGGCGAAGCGGGGCGAGTTCACGAAGATCGCTTTTTTAAATGGAAAATTGGACTTAACGGAAGCAGAGGCCATTATCGATATGATCGAGTCGGAAAGTATCTCGGCCCAGAAGCAAAGTGCACGGCAGCTGAGCGGTCATTTGTACCGTAAGATCGAAGGGTTCCGCACTTGCCTAAAAGATACATTGGCCCACTTGGTGGCGGATATCGACTTTTCTACGGAAGAGGTAGAACCGGTGGATGTGTCCGCTCTCGTAGAAACGGCGGAAGGCATTTTAAAGGAAATGCGTGCTTTGGAGGCAACTTTTGCCCGAGGAAAATTGATCCAGGAAGGCATTGCCACAGCCATTGTAGGAAAACCTAACGTAGGAAAAAGTTCGTTTTTAAATAAAATTCTGCGTGAAGATAAGGCTATCGTTACGGATATTCCGGGAACTACGCGGGACGTGCTTGAGGCGAGTGTGTCTTTAAACGGCATTCACCTGCGCATTCAGGATACGGCGGGAATTCGAAAGACGGACGATACGATCGAGCAAATAGGGATTGAGCGGGCCGTGGATAGTATGGAAAAGGCAGATTTGATTATTGCCCTTTTCGATGCGTCGAAACCCTTAGATGACACGGACCGTGCCATTATCGAAAAAATTGCGTCCCGTAGAGCGATTTGTCTATTAAATAAACAGGACTTGGGATCGGTGTTGCACAAAAAAGAAATGGAAGTTTATTTTCCCGGTGCCGTTGTCGAAACCAGCCTGATCGAAGACAAAGGTCTCGAGGCGGTGGAAGGGTTAATCGAGTCTTGGTTTTTGTCCGGCGCCATTGAAGAGGAGGAAATTCAGATCTATTCCTTGCGACACAAAAAATTGCTTTCGGAAGGGATTGATTCCTTATCCAAGGCGATAGAAGATATTCGCACCGGAATCGGACTGGATTTGGCGGAAGTCTACATGGAGGATACTTTTTTAAAGCTGGGAGAAATTACCGGTCAAACCGCCGGGGAAGAAGTATTGGATCACGTTTTTTCTAAATTCTGTATCGGAAAATAAGGAGAAAAGATGAATTTTTTAGCAAAGGACGTCGATATCGTCGTCGTCGGCGCGGGTCACGCCGGCTGTGAAGCGGCCTTAGCGGCAGCGCGCATGGGCCATAAAGTAGTTATCCTTACGATAAATTTAAATGCCGTGGCCGCCATGAATTGCAATCCCAATGTTGGGGGGACGGGCAAGGGCCACTTGGTTCGCGAAATTGACGCCTTGGGCGGAGAAATCGGGCGAAATATCGATAAAACCTTTATTCAATCGCGTATGCTCAATCGATCCAAGGGGCCGGCAGTGCATTCCCTGCGCGCGCAGGCGGACAAGTGGGACTACCATACGGCGATGAAACAGACGTTGGAAAATACAAAAAATCTGTTTTTAGTACAGGACGAAGCCGTGGCGTTTAACTTAGAAGAGGGACAGGTAGCGGGCGTCATAACAAAGAGTGGTGCGATCTATCGTTCGAAGAAGACGATTTTAGCTACGGGAACCTACCTTCGCGGCCGCGTATTCATGGGGGAAGTAAATTTTCCCTCCGGACCCGACGGAATGCAGCCGGCCAATGCGCTTACATCGGCCATTGAAGATTTAGGAATCGAGACCATGCGTATGAAAACGGGCACTCCGGCGCGGGTGCACCGGGATTCCATTAACTTTTCTGGTATGGACGTGCAGAAAGGGGATGCCCACATCGTCCCCTTTTCCTTCTCGAATTTCGATGTGGATTATTCGGACAAAAAACAAATTGACTGTTACTTAACCTATACGACCCCTGAATGCCACGAAATTATCCGAGAAAATATTCACCGCTCCGCCATGGCCATGGGGGACATTGAAGGCACGGGACCCCGGTACTGCCCTTCCATCGAAGACAAGGTGACGCGTTTCGCCGATAGAGATCGCCACCAGGTTTTTCTCGAGCCGGAAGGTTTACACACAAAAGAAATTTACGTGCAAGGGGTATCCTCCTCTTTGCCCGTGGAAGTACAAATGGCTCTCTACCACAAGATCGACGGCTTGGAAAATTGTGAATTTATGCGCCCGGCTTACGCCATTGAGTACGATGCCATTGACGCGACCAAACTTCGATTGAGTTTGCAGGTAACGGATTCGCCGAATCTCTACATGGCCGGACAAATCAACGGTTCCAGCGGCTACGAAGAGGCGGCGGCGCAAGGACTTATGGCGGGCATTAATGCGGCATTAGCTATTGAGGGCAAGGAACCTCTAATCTTAGGTCGCGATCAGGCCTATATCGGCGTGTTGATCGACGATTTAGTGACCAAAGGTACGCGGGAGCCCTACCGAATGATGACGGCACGAGCGGAATATCGTTTAACTCTGCGCCAGGACAATGCAGATTTGCGCCTGACGGAGATCGGGCGTGCGGTGGGACTGGTCGGCGACGAACAATACGAAAAATTTATCGCCCGTCGCGATGCCATTGAAGGGGAACGGGCACGTCTTTCTTCCATTCAGATCAATCCTACACAGGAAAATTCCAATATTCTCAACGGGATGGGTTCGGCTATTCTTAAAAATGCCACGTCTCTTTTAAACTTGATGCAACGGCCGGAGCTGACCTACGAAAGCTTGGCGGTTTTTGATCCCGATCGACCCAAATTGCCCCGCCACGTTATCGAGGAAGTGGAGACGGACATTCGCTATAAGGGATACATTGAAAAGCAAGCGGCGCAAATTCAAAAATTTCGAAAGATGGAGAACAAGTTGCTGCCTAAAGATTTGGATTACGCCTCTATCGGAGGGCTCCGAAACGAGGCAAAAGAAAAGCTCAATAAAATAAAACCAGAGTCGGTAGGTCAGGCGGGGCGTATTAGCGGAGTCAGTCCCGCGGACATTAACGTATTATTAATTTATTTAGAGCAGAAACACAGGGAGGAAGCAAATGGATTGGCAGACGCGTAAGGAGTATTTAAAGCAATTTCCCGTAGAAATCCCCTACGAGGCCTTTAATCGCTACGCAGACATCCTCTTGGATTGGAACGAACGGATGAACTTGACGAGGATAACCGATTCCGACCAAATGATGGACAAGCACTTTATCGACTCCTTGACTCCGACGTTATTGGATCACTACGAAGGTACGGGAAAAATCTTGGATTTAGGAACCGGTGCGGGATTTCCAGGCATGGTTCTCGCTATGATTTCGCCAAAGAGAGAGGTACACTTAATGGACAGCTTAAATAAGCGCATAACCTTTTTGGATTACGTAGTCGATGAATTGGCTCTTTCCAACGTGCGTACATTCCATGCCCGAGCCGAAGAAGCGGGACGAGATGCGAAATTTCGCGAGCAATACCAAGTGGTTCTTTCCCGCGCCGTCGCCCGCCTGCCGATTTTGGCGGAGTATTGCCTGCCTTTTGTCCACGAAGGCGGTTGTTTTATTGCTATGAAAGGTTCGGAAGGCGTGGAGGAAGTGAAGGAAGCGGCTCGTGCCTTCGACATCTTGGGCGGAAAAATCGATAAAGTGGTAGATCTTCACCTTCCGGGCGGCGACGAACGACACTTAATTGTAGTAAAAAAAGTGAAAGCAACACCGGAAAAGTACCCCCGCGGAAGCGGAAAGCCGAGAAAGGATCCCCTGTAAATATGTTGTTCTATATTCCCGCCTTTATCTACCTTCTCTACCGATTTTATAAAAAACACGACCAACTGAACGCGGTTCTTTTAGCATTGTGTCTAATAAGTGCCATGTCTTATTTGGGTTTACCCGAACGGTTCATCCATCCGATTCCTTACGTATTTCCAATAATTACCTTCGGGCTGCTGTTGATTTTTATTTATTTAACTCGGCGCGAGTATAAAAATGCCAAAGGAAACTATCTGAAGGAGCGACGAAAGCTGCGAGAAAACGAAACGGAGAAAGGAGATTTCCCGGACAAGGGCGAACGAATTGTAATTAAGGACAGCAAAACCTTGGAAGAAAAAATCATTTACGTAAAACGAGAAGGCGATCAAAATGTTCCACATGGAACAAATGAAGAGGAGAAGAAGGAACAGAAAATAGAAAAGTAGATGTGAGCGGAAATGTTCCACGTGGAACACTCCGCTCTTTTTATTTACGGCGCGTTTTGTTACTATAGTTAGGAAGGGAGTGGCACTATGACGAGAAGCATAGCCGTATTTAATCAAAAAGGCGGCGTCGGGAAAACGACGACGGTTATAAATTTAGCCGACGCTTTGGCAAACAAAGGTCGTCGGGTATTAATTTTAGATTTGGATCCACAGGGAAACGCCACCAGTGGATTGAATATAGAAAAAGACAGGGAAGAGATGATTTACGATTACCTTTTAGGTGCCGACGGAGATTTTATTGTCGATGTCAAGAAAAATTTGTCGATCATTCCCTCCGGCGCCACCTTGGCGGGAATTGAAATTGAATTTGCCCGCAAGGATCAATGGCAGACGGTATTAAAGGATCGCATGGCCGAGCTTTCGGATTACGACTACATTATTATGGATTGTCCGCCGTCTCTGGGTGTGCTGTCTATTTTAGCTCTCACTGCGGCGGATGGGATTTTGATTCCCGTACAGTGCGAATATTACGCCTTGGAAGGCTTATCCCAACTTATGGAATCTATTCAATTGGTACGGGGCGGATTCAATCCGAATTTAACGATCGAAGGTGTCCTTTTGACTATGTACGACGGTCGTACGAATTTAAGTATGCAGGTGGTGGAAGAGGTAAAGAATTATTTTAAGGACGCTGTTTTTTCAACGGTAATCCCGAGAAATGTTCGCTTGGCAGAGGCACCCTCTTATGGCATGAGTATTATGGATTACGATAAAAATAGTCGCGGAGGGAAGGCCTACGCTTCCTTGGCTGATGAAGTGGAAAAGAGGAGATTCGAATGGAAAAGAAACGTGGATTAGGTCGCGGATTGGATAATTTCTTCGGGACCCAGGGAAGCGAGGCCAAAAAAGCTGGCGAAAACGGACCGGAAATGATGGCTGTAGATACCATTGTCGCAAATCCTCATCAACCGAGAAAGCATTTTTCTGACGAGAGAATTGACGAATTGGCCGACAGTATTTTGGCTGTGGGCGTTCTCCAACCCTTGTTAATAAAAAAAGAGGGAGGAAAGAATTTATTAATCGCTGGGGAACGGCGTCTTCGTGCGGCAAAAAAGGCCGGGTTAAAGGAAGTACCCGTTCGCATCATCGACGTAGACGAGGAAAAGAGCGACCGTATTTCGTTAATCGAAAATATTCAGCGGGAAGATTTAAACCCCATGGAAGAAGCAGAAGCTTACGACACGCTGAAGAAGAAGTATAAATATACGCAGGAAAAAATTGCCGGACTCGTGGGAAAATCCCGTCCCTATATCGCCAATAGTTTGCGATTGTTAAAGCTCGAACCGGTGGTAAAGGAAATGCTTCGAAACCAAGAGCTTTCTATTAGTCAGGGAAAGCTACTTCTCTCCGTAAAAGACGGAAACGAGCAAATTCAACAGGCGAAGCGCATGGTAAAGGAAGGACAGACCATTGCCGAGACGACGGAAAAAACAAAAAAGAAGAAAAAACAGGAACACGAGGGCTATTATAGCTATTTGGAAAACAGTTTGATGGATGTTTTAGGTACGAAGACGGAGATCAACGGCAATCACGTGAAGGGGAAAATCGTCATCGACTATTATTCCGAGGCGGATTTAATGCGCATTTGCGATTTGATTTTGGGGGAAGAAATCGATGGTTAGGGAATACAGTTATTTTGTAGCGGACGCCTACACGGAGCAATCCTTTATAGGAAATCCTTCGGGTATCATCTTAACGCAGGGAAAAATGTCCGATGAAGCCATGCAAAAAGCGGCTTGCGAATTGAAACATTCGGAAACGAGCTGCATTCAACGTCTGGATAAGGATATTTACGCTGCACGTTACTTCTCACCCGTGAGGGAAGTTGTCTTTTCCGGTCATTCGGCTCTGAGTGCTTTTTGGACTTTGGCGGAATTCGGTTATATCGACGGAAGAGAGGACGTGCACCGCGTTCTTCAGCACACCAAAGCCGGCACCTTGTACGTGGATATAGCTTTTAAAAAGAGCCAAGTGTCTTTTGTCGACGTGCAGCTACCGAAAATGAAAATGGGGGAAGAGATAAAGGCCGATGCTGCAGCCGAGGCATTTCAACTCGAAAAAGAGCAAATCGGCATCGATGCGTTGGTTCAACCGGCCGTAATTGACGGCGGCGTAAAGACCTTGGTCATTCCATTAAAGAAAAAAGCGTATCTTCAAGCCATTGAGCCGAAGCGTCGGCGCATGGAGGAACTTACAAAAGCACATGGCGTACGGGCTTTTCACCTCTTTTACTATGAGAGAGAAACTTCCACGGTCTATCAGCGCAACTTTTCTCCCTCCAAGGGCATTTGGGAAGAATCAGGTACGGGCACGGGAAGTGGTGCCATGTACGTTTATTTGCGGGAAAAAACCGGGTTCGATGGACAAAAGTTAGCTTGTATACAGGGAGTGGAGATGGGACGGGAATCCAAGATCGTCGTTCGTGAAAAAGAGAAATCCATTTACGTCGGCGGAACGGCTCGTGTTGTCATGGAAGGGATTATGCGAATATGAAGTTAATCGATATGCAGCTTAAAGATTACATTCTAAAAGCGAGAGACAAGACGTCGGTGCCGGGCGGCGGTTCTATTGCGGCGCTTGCGGGCGCTCTCTCCGCGTCCCTTTCCATGATGGTGCTCAATCTTTCCGGCGCTGAGGATAAGACCCAAGAATACGACGAATTTTCGAAGATTTTGGAGGCCAATATCGACGAGGACAGCACTTCCTTTGACGACGTTTTAAAAGCCTTTCGCCTACCCAAAGAGACCGAAGAGGAAAAAAAGGTCCGTGCCATCGCTATAGAAGAAGGATACAAGCGGGCTATTGACGTGCCTTTAAGTACGATGGAAGCGGTTTACGGTATCGTGAAAAAATTAAAGGGCCATCAATCCTGCATCGGAAAGGAAGCCTTAAGCGATTTGTATATGGTTGCGGATCTCGCTCTTTGTGCCTTTCATGGGGCGAAACATACGGCGGAAATAAACATAGATGCGATAAAAGACGAGGCCGCCAAGGCCGTTTACAGGGAAAAGATTCGTGTATTAGCTAAAAAAATGTACGGAGATTGCGAAACCCTGTCGGAGTGTTCCGGCCCATGAAGAGTTTGTTCGTCTTTAATCCCGGACTAAAAGAAAAAAATAGAAAGAAAATTTTATGGGCGGCATCCCAATGTTTCGAAGAGGGAAGCTATGACGTTTGTCTCGGAACGATTCACGATTACAGCGCCGCGGATCTGGCTTTTTACGATCATTTTATTGCCGTAGGCGGCGACGGCACCGTCTTCGCCACGGTGAATGCCATGATGAAAACTGCGGCGAGAAAGCTCACCCTGATTCCCGCAGGCAGCGGAAACGACTTTGCCCGAACCTTAGGTTTAAGCGACGATGCCCTTGCGATATTAAAAATTGCCAGAGACGGACTGCCCCGCCCCATGGATCTGGCTCGGTGGAACAATTGGTATTTTTTAAACATTGCCTCCGTAGGTTTCGATGCCGATGTGAACGCCAATAACAGCGGAAGATTAAAGGCCCTCGGTAGGATCAGCTATAGCCTTCACGTCATGAAGACTTTCTTCACCTACAGGCCCCGCCGCATAAAAAAAGAGGGTCTGCATCAGACGGCGTGGACTCTCTTTACGATCGGAAACGGCGGTTACTACGGAGGCGGATTTCCCATATTCCCGAAAGCCAGTCCGTTTTCCGGCGAATTGCTCTTTTTCGGTGCGGGAAAGAGCCGATTGAAATACATTGTACCCTTTCTTCTTTGTTTGTTTTTGGGAAAAGACGAATGGTGGAAGAAAGATATGGTAAGAGAAAAAACAAAAACGATGGATTTTATCTTGCTTCAAGAGGCCAATGTAAACTTGGACGGCGAGAATTTTCGGCAAAAAGGGCCGGTGCACGTGGAAGTGTTGCCGGAAGAAATTCTCTATTGCGGTCCCGTGTACCGATCATTTGCCGAGTGAGAAAGCGCGGAGGCTACGAGGCCGTGCGCCGCAAAAAAAAGCCCTATTCCTGTGAAATAGGGCTTTAGGCTCAGACGTTGGTGAAGACGGAATTAGCGGCTAAAGGTGCGCTCGTACCCGGCGCGTTCCGCCGCTATGGCATTTTTAAAGAGAACCGTGTTTTTTGGGGAAAGTTTGTCATATTGTTTGTCGCCGGGCAAGTGGTAAATCTTGCTTTTCTTATTTCCCTTGGCCGGTCCTTCTTTTCCCTCCACGGCCCACAGGCCGCGAAGGTGATCCATAGCGAGAGCCTCCCCTTCGCGGAGCATAGATTGGTACTTAGTGTTGGGGTTGTAAGCTCGTTCTCTGGCGTAGCCCGCGGCTACCAATTGGTAGTTAAAGAGGATATCTTCCTTAGGTTTGTTCGCTTTCGCGGGATCCTCCGTCCAGAGATAGGCCAGAGTACGGCCGTAACGGTCCTCTCTTTCCTCGTCGTATTCTAAGTAGACGGTCTTTCCCGTAAGGGCTTTTTTCGTGAAGTTTGACGCCTCCTTTCCCCAAGGTTCCACGCGACCGCGGGGTTTTACCGTCTCCGGCGTATCCACACCGATCAGTCGTAGGCGCCTGTCGTCGTCGAGAATTACCGTGTCTCCGTCCACCACACGCTTCACCGTGACGCCCGCCGTGGGGTCCGAAGAACGGTTCAGGGTCTTGGTTCCTTGAAAAGCCGCGGCCAACGCGAGAAAAATAACTAAAAATGTCCGTAAATGTTTATTGAAGTGTTTCATATCCATAGTATAGCAGAAAGAAGGAGAGCCATGGCCATTCAAATTTTTGGCACGAAAAAGTCCAACGACACGAAAAAAGCGCAACGGTTTTTTAAAGAACGGGGAATTAAATTTCAATTTATTAATTTAAATGAAGTAGAAATGAGTTGGGGCGAGTTCGATTCTATTACGGCTTCCATCGGCGGTTTGGACGCGTGGATCGACGAAAATTCCAAAGATAAAGAGGGACTGGCCTACGTCAAGTACGCCACGGACGAAAGCAAGGAAGCCTATATTATCGATCATCCGAGTATTATGAAACTGCCCGTAGTTCGAAGCAAAAAGCGAGCGGTGTCGGGCTATGCGCCGGAGGTTTGGAAAAAATGGGCGGAGGAGGAAAAATAAAAAACGACGCTTTTTGAAAGCGTCGTTTTTTAAATGAATGTTGAAAAATCACTCGGTACGGATGGCGGGGTCCATGTACAGAATAAAAAAGGAGATGCACAAAAACGCCGCGGACAGCCAGATGGTCTTTAGGCCCAAGAGAGAAAAGAACAAACTGCCGATAAAGGCGCCGAGGAAAAAGACGCAGACGATATAGATCACCGTTCGACTTGCATCTCGGTGGTTCTTATTTTTTGTGTGGTGATAGCCTGCCAGGTTGTGCATGATCGTGCGCACGTTGCCTACGCACATGGTAGTGGCGGCGTTAATGTCGGCGAATTTTTGAAAGGTGTTTACCTGCATACCGCAGGAGAAGGCCATCAGGCCGTTGGCGAGAGGATCCAGCTTTGCGGAAAGAAAGCCCACGGCGACGAGAATAACAATTTCCGCGGCGAGAATTCGCTGTTTGTAGTGCAGGCCCAAGCGCTTTTTTTCGGAAAAGAGGATGCGTCCGGATACGTAGACGCCGAGAGCGAAAGCGGCGATCTGTACGAAATAGCGGAGCATGGAGGAAAAATCGCCGTCGGCCAGGTGAAAGGCCATAAGCACCACATTTCCCGTGAGGGCGTTTACGAAGACGTGGCCTCGAAGAACGTAAGAATAACCGTCCTGCAATCCGCCAGCCAAAGTGAGAAAGGTAGCAAAAAGCAGGGATTCGGACCAACGTTTATTTTGTATGTTCATGTTTCATCCGTCCGATCAAGTCTTTATAAATAGGTAACATATGGTCTTCCGAGACAAAAGTATCCAGTTCCCGCACGGGTACCCACAGGCGATTTTCATTGACATCCAGCAAGGTATCGTCTTCGTGGCCTATAAAGCCGTAGCAGAAATTAATGTGGAAGTGGCTGTCTACGGCCTCGCCCTTTCGAACGTGAGCCTTTACGGACATAAGTTCCATGGCCAGAGGGGCTTTCGCCAGAGGTTTGACGTAGAGAATCCCCGTTTCCTCGTACAGCTCCCGAAGAGCCGAGTAAAACAACTCTTCGCCCTCTTCCACGTGGCCTCCGGGCCAGGAAAAGGACTTGTAGATCGGGTGGTAGACCATTAAGAGCTTGTCCGTATCGAAATCCATTACCATGGACGAAGTAGTGTAGTGGTAGGGTGCGGCGCGGTCCGTAGCGATCAGCGCGGGATCCAGTCGGAGTAAGTGCGATCTGTCCTCCGCTTCCTGGTCATTTTTCGGCGCGTAATCTTTAATCCAATGCATAAATCACCTCCAGTGCCGGCTGAAAGGCCGACGGTACGGCGTAGATTTCTTTGAGTTCTTTCGGTGCCGCCCACGTGCGCACATCTTCTCCGGAAAAGGCGGCCGCGATCCGTCCGTAATAGACGCGGACATTCCAAATCTTGTGGCTGAAAACGTGGCGGTAGTCGGTTTTTATCTCTACGCAGTGCACCATCAGGTTCTCCTCCGCCAAGTGCTTCAGAATGTCTTCCTCCTTGACATGGCCCCGGATCATGGGAAAGCCCCACATGGAGGATAAGAGCCCCTCCCTCCGCTTTTCGATTAAAAAACGACCTTCCAGATCCAATAAAAGAACCGTGTAGTCTTCTTCCTGTTGCTTTTTTTTCGGACGTTTCTTCGGATAGTCGTCGACGCGGCCTCGGGTGTGTGCGTCGCAGGACGACAGAAGGGGACAGGCTTCGCAGCGAGGAGAGGAGGGCGTACATATTTTATTGCCCAGATCCATCATGGCCTGGTTAAAGTCCCCGGGCCGATCTGCGGAAATATCCCTGTTCGCCAGTTCAACAATTCGCCGTTTTCCCGCCGCCTTATCGATGGCATCGTCTATGGAGTAAAGGCGGCTGTAGATACGCAGGAGATTGCCGTCCACCGCCGCCACAGGCTCCCCGTAGGCGATGGAGGCGATGGCCGCCGCCGTGTAGTCGCCGATTCCCGGAAGAGCCTTTAGACTCGAAAAATCCCGAGGCATACCTTCGCGGCTTACGATTTGCGCCGCCTGCTTTAAATGCTTCGCCCGGCGATAATACCCCAGCCCCTGCCAATGCTTTAAAAGGGCGTCTTCCGTCGCCTGAGCCAATGTCTCCGGCGTGGGGAAAGATTCCATAAAGCGCTCGTAATAGGGAATAACTGCATTGGTCCGGGTTTGCTGAAGCATAATTTCCGATACCCAAATGGCGTAGGGATCCGTCGTCATTCGCCAAGGCAGTCCGCGATCCGTCGGTTTATACCAATTTAAAATTTTTCTCGCAATACACATGAGCCTATTATAACAAAAAGGGCGAAAAGGTCTATATTGACGGGATTTCGCAAGCGTGTTATAGTTAAACCATATCATACAGAATCAATAGGATATGGGAGGATGTTTCAATAGATGAGTGAATTACTGAAAGTGGAGGGCGTTCGCGCTTCCGTAGGAGAGAAGGAAATTTTAAAGGGTATGAACCTAACCGTTCACAAAGGCGAAGTACACGTCATTATGGGTCCCAACGGCAGTGGGAAGTCTACCCTCGCCAATGTGATTATGGCCAATCCCGCCTACACCATGACCGAAGGAAAGATTTTTTTCGAAGGGGAAGATGTTACGGACGAGACGACGGACAAGCGCGCTCGCCGCGGTCTGTACTTAAGTTTCCAAACGCCGTATGAAATTCCCGGTATTAGCGTGGAAAATTTTATTCGTCAGGCTCTTCTGGCTCGTGGCGAAAAGACCTCTATCTTAAAGTTTAAGAAAGCCTTAGCTAAGAAAATGGAGCTCTTGGACATGAAACCGGAATACGCCGAACGCTATTTAAACGTGGGTTTTTCCGGCGGGGAACGGAAGAAGACGGAGATTCTTCAGCTACTCATGCTCAATCCCAAGCTCGCCATCCTGGACGAAACGGATTCCGGCTTAGACGTGGATGCCGTCGCTACGGTCAGCCGCGGCTTAAAGGAATACTTGGACGGTGAAACATCCGCCGTGATCATTACCCACCACCGGGAAATCTTAAAGGAAATTCACCCGGACTTCGTGCACGTCATTTACGGCGGACGTATCGTCACCGAAGGCGGCGATGAAATCATCGACCGCATCGAAGAAGAAGGTTTCGGCTGGATTAAGGACGAACGCCATGCGTAAAAAGACAGACATTCAAGACATGGACCGAGGGATTTACGATGAAAAAAATCCCTTTACCTACCGGAAAAAGACGGAACAAGGCTTAAACGAATCCATTGTTCGTCAAATTTCCGCGGAAAAAAACGAACCGGCGTGGATGCTCGAAAAGCGCCTGGAAGCCCTAAAAATTTTTAACGAAAAGAAAAACCCCGTATGGGGTCCGGATCTTTCCGAAGTGGACATGGACAAGGTCATTACCTATATCCGTCCGGATGCGGACTTGGCAGCCGATTGGAAAGATGTGCCCGAAGAAATTCGAAATACCTTCGACAAACTCGGTATTCCCGAGGCGGAAAAAGAATCCATGCTTTCCGGTGTCGGCGCGCAGTACGATTCGGAAGTGGTCTACCACAGCATTCAACAACATCTCCTGGATCAAGGGG
Organism: Bacillota bacterium; assembly: GCA_023393815.1. Classification (GTDB taxonomy): domain Bacteria; phylum Bacillota; class Clostridia; order Tissierellales; family Peptoniphilaceae; genus Aedoeadaptatus. Next base: position 41,425 of record JAEXBU010000089.1, read on the forward strand.
TTATTTACACGGACTTTGAAACAGGTTTGCACGAGTACGAAGACATCGTAAAGGAATACTTCGGCAAGTGCATTACGCCGAATCTGCACAAGTATGCGGCTCTGCATTACGCCGTGTGGAGCGGCGGCAGCTTCGTCTATGTTCCGGAAGGGGTCGACGTGGACGTGCCCCTACAATCCTACTTCCGCTTAAACGCGCCGGGGGCGGGGCAATTCGAACATACCCTCATCATTATCGAAAAGGGCGCCAAGTGCCACTTTATCGAGGGCTGTTCTGCGCCGAAATACAACGCCCTGAATCTACACGCCGGGGCCGTGGAGTTGTTTGTCAAAGACGACGCCACCTTGCGTTACTCCACCATTGAAAACTGGTCGAGAAACATGTACAACTTAAATACCAAGCGCGCCATCGTAGGGAAAAATGGCAAGATCCAATGGGTCTCCGGCTCCTTCGGATCCAAAGTAAGCATGCTTTACCCCATGAGCGTCTTGGCGGGAGACGGCGCGCAAAACGAATATACGGGCATCAGCTTTGCCGGAGCCGGACAAAATATCGACACCGGGGCCCAAGTCATTCACGCGGCAAACAATACGAAAAGCTCCATTCAATCGAAATCCATTTCGAAAAGCGGCGGCATCGGCGTGTATCGAGGCCTCGTCAAGGTAACGGACGACGCCAAGGGAACGAAATCCACCGTCTCCTGCGAGTCCTTAATGTTGGACGATTTCAGTCGTCAAGACACCATTCCCGCCATCGACATTCACAACAAAGACGTGGACTTCGGACACGAGGCAAAAATCGGCCGCATTTCCGACGAGGTCATCTTCTATCTTATGACCCGAGGTATTCCCGAAGAAGAAGCGCGGGCTACGGTGGTTCGGGGCTTTGCCGATCCCATCGCCAAGGAATTGCCCCTGGAATACGCCGTCGAGATGAATAACCTCATCTCCTTGGAATTGGAAGGGAGCATCGGCTAATGAAGGCACACAAGGGAAACATCCTGGAATATAAAACCTACGATTATTTAAAAGTCAATCAGACGGACGTAAAAGAGCGGGTGGACGCCGGGAAAAAGAAAGTCGATCCGCCGGCGATCTTTTCCGAATACCGTTACGCCGTCAGTCCGGAAATTATTCAACTTCACGACAACCACGCCACAATCTACCGCAACATTTCCGCCGAGGATCGGGTAGATCTGGGAGTAGAGACCGTCGAAGGCACGGAAAACGCCGTCATCACCATGGATCTTACGGTAGAAGAAGGAGCCCATGTGACCGGCTGCTTTAAAAGCAAAAAAACCGGTGGTTACCGCTCCTTTTTAAGCCGCATCCACGTAAAGAAAAACGGCGTGGCCCGTTTGTACTTCGTCAACGTGGATCGAGCGGAAGTGGATAATTACCTGTCCATGGCCGCTATTTTGGAAGACGGGGCGAAACTTGACGCCTATGTATTCCACTTGGGCGACGGCAACGAAACTGGCAATGTGAAGTGCTTTTTACGGGGCGAAGGAGCTCTCGGAAACATTCAGTCCATTTACCTGGGCAAAAAGAGCCAAGCCTATGACTTTATTTACGATATGGTTCACGAAGGCAAAGACACCACGTCGAATCTCATCGTCGACGGTGCCCTCATGGACGACAGCTACAAAGTTTTTAAGAGCCGCATCGACTTTTTGGAAGGCTCTAAACACAGTCGGGGCAACGAAGAAGAGTTTGCCATTCTTCTGGATTCCACGGCGCGGAGTATTTCCGTACCGGCTCTGTTAAGTCACGAAGACGACGTGGAAGGCAATCACGCCGCCAGCGCGGGTAAATTGGATCAAGATATGCTCTATTACTTCCTTACTCGCGGTTTCGACGCCAAGACGGCGGAGCGGATGATCGTCGACGCGAAATTTGCGCCGGTTATTGACGCGGTGATTTATGAAGACGAACGTAAGGCAATTTACGACGAATTGGAACGGATTATGGGGAGGCGCTAAATGTTACAAGCATCGGAAATTAAAGAAATACGCAAAGACTTTCCTTATCTGGAACTGTCTACCGCAGACAAGCCCCTGGTCTATTTAGACTCGGCGGCTACTACCCAAAAGCCAAGACAAGTGATCGAAGCGATGAATCGCTACTACAGTTATGAAAACGGCGGGCCTCACCGCGGCGCCCACCGCCTGTCCATGGCGGCTACGGAAGTATACGAAGGCGCGCGGGAAGCGGTGAAAAACTTTATCGGCGCAAGCAGCGCAAACGAAATCGTCTTTACGCGAAACGCCACGGAAAGCTTAAACCTTCTGGCCTACTGTTGGGGTCTCGAAAATTTAAAGGCGGGCGACGAAATCGTCCTTTCCATTATGGAACACCACGCCAACCTGGTTACCTGGCAATACGTAGCGGAAAAAACCGGTGCGAAACTTACGTACCTTTACATTGACGAAAACAGGGAAATCCCTAAAAAAGAAATCGAAGAAAAGATCACCGAAAAGACAAAATTGTTGGCCATTACCCAATCTTCCAACGTCTTGGGTACCATGCCCGACGTAAAGGGTATGATCGCCTATTTGAGAAAAGTAAGCCCCGACGCCAAGGCCGTGGTAGACGGCGCCCAAGGGGCTCCTCATATGCCCGTGGACGTAAAGGATATGGACTGTGACTTTTACGTCTTCAGTGGCCACAAGATGTTTGCGGCCATGGGTGCCGGCGTTCTCTACGGTAAGCTGGACAATTTAAATGCCCTAAAGCCCTATATGTACGGCGGCGACATGATCGAATACGTCTACGAAGACCACGCTACCTTCCTCGATGCCCCCGGGCGCTTCGAAGCGGGCACCCAAGATGTGGGCGCGGCATCGACTCTTCCCGTGGCTATCGACTACCTCGAGGCCATCGGTTTGGATAAGATCCACGAATACGAAAGCCACCTGGCGGACATCGCCTACGACGCTCTTTCGCAAATGGACGACATCACCATTCTCTCCCGGCCGACGAGCCCTCGAGGTGGATTGATTACCTTTAACTTTAAGGACGTCCACCCCCACGACGTAGCCAGCATTCTCGATGCCAAAGGCATCGCCATCCGAAGCGGCCACCACTGTGCGCAACCGTTGCATAGAAGCTTCGGCATTCACTTCTCCTGTCGGGCCTCCTTTGCGGTCTACAACACGGAAGAAGAAGTGGAATACTTTATTAAGAGCTTAGACGAAGTAAGGAGGTTGATGGGCCTTGGCACTCGATGATATTTACACTACCCTGATTATGGAAGAGTCCCGTTCGGAACACAACAGGGGGGATTTGGAAGATCCGGATTACAAAGAACTGGGCCACAACCCCAGCTGCGGAGACGAAATCACCCTGCAAATTAAAATGGACGGCGACGCCCTCAAGGATCTGTCCTATACCGGCGAGGGCTGCGCCATCTCCCAGGCCTCCACATCCATTATGATCGACACAATCCGGGGTAAAACCCGAGATGAGGCCATTCACTTGGCGGACACCTTTATCGGCATGATCAAAGGCGTGTCCTTAACGGAAGAAGAAAAAGACGCCTTGGAAGACGCCATGGCATTCGAAGGCATATCCAAATTGCCCGCCCGGGTAAAATGCGCCGTCCTTCCCTGGTACACATTGAAAAATATTTTAGAAAATTGATGAGAGCCGCCGTTGCACGGCTCTTTTTTATAGATAAAATTTTGAATGAATAACTGCAAATATAAAATCGAGAGCAAAATATTATATAAAAAAATGGAAACTTGTGGTATAATTATCAGAAATAAATGCAGAAGAGAAAATAATTTGATGAAACATTCTCTTTTGTACATACATAGATAGATAAGAGGGGGCACTTATGGAATCCAGAGAATTTTTATGGACTTATTGGAATTTAGTCAAAGAGGCTTGCGATACGAAAAGCGCCTTAACGGAATACTTTTCGAAACATTATGACCTGACCCAATTGCAATTTCTGGTTATGGGGCAAGTGGACTCATTGGAAGACACGTCCATTCGCGCCATTGCCCAGTCTCTGCGCAGGGATCACGGCAACATTTCCAAAATCTGTACGGTGCTTGAAGAAAAGGGCTTCGTTTACCGAAGGCGTTCCGAGGCGGACAGTCGGATCGTCAATATTTATCTCACGGAACAGGGGGACGACTACATTCGGGAATTTCGCGACATTGTGGCACCATTTATCCTGAAATTGGGGGACTACCTTTCCGACGGGGATCTGCGTTTTTTAGCAAAGGGTATGGAGACCATAGACAAATTGCTCAACGAATCGGAAGAAGTGCAGGCGCTTCGGAAAAAGAGAAAACCCACGTGTCGCCCCAAGGAATAATTTGATCATGCAATACCCTTCTCCCGGTGCTTGTGGGATGGAGGGATTTTTTTTGCGTAAATATGTCAAATCCGAGTCATCCTTTCCAGGTGCGGGAAATTTTCGGCCGATGAATTATAATGGAAAGAGAAAGGAGAGGACATGAAGAGAATTTTTCATCTTAGCGTTTTTGTTTGTATCCTGTGCTGTCTGCTTACGCCGACGGCGGCTCACGCCGAGCGGGCGCGGGCAGTAAAAAGCCCTCAGGCTCTTCGCATCGACGGAGAGAGCACCGAGGTGCGGGGCTATAATATCGGCGGTTACAATTACTACCGCCTTCGGGATTTGGCCAAGGCGCTTGCGGGCAAAGTGGACTTCGACCTTGCCGGCGACAATCGACAAATTACCGTGGATCGGACGAAGACCTACAACAGCTTTGTCGGCGACCAAATGGGGGCGCGCGTGGAATGGGCGAACCTTCAGCCTATGCGCCTTAAGGTCAACGGAGAAAATCCCGCGGACGTGGTGGAAAACGCCTACAATATTCGCGGCTTTAACTATTTCCGCCTTCGCTCCGTGGGCGCCTTTTTAGGCTTTAGCGTCACCTACGACGAGGAGAAAAACGAGGCAGTCATCGACACGGGCGCGCCGAAAAAACCCGCATCGACTTCCGGTTCGGCACAGTCGGTGTCGACAGGACGGGTCATCTTGGGAGACGAGCGACTGCTGACGGAATACAAGGATCTTATCGACGGAAAGCGCGTGGGTCTTATTACCAATCAAACCGGGGTGGATGCCGCGGGGGTTTCTGTGGCCGAAAAGATTCAGGCCTACCCGAATGCCTC
>JAEXBU010000054.1 GCA_023393815.1 Bacillota bacterium
GCGTGGAGCGGTGGGTTATGCCGGAGCATTTTTTACTGGACGAGCATCTTGAACCTCTTTATGTGTCGGGCGTGCCCGGCGACGATTTCAGCGACTTCGGGCAATTGTGGAATTCGCCGGTTTACAATTGGAGACGCATGGAGGCGGAAAATTTTTCCTACCACAGAAAACAAATCGGCAACGCCTTGGGCCGTTACCATCGCTTGCGATTGGATCATTTCAGAGGGTACGAAAAAGTATTCCACATTCCCCGCGGTGGGGCGCCGGCCGAGGGACATTGGGAAGATGTACCGGGAGAGGCGCTCTTTCGGCCGTGGAAAGAGGATTTGCGCTTTTTCATCGAGGACTTGGGCTATTTGGATACGGACTTTTACCGATTCCGGGACGCATTCTCCTGGCCGGGGATGAAGGTTATGGCCTTGGAAGGACCCGGCGGAGAGGGGAATCGGCCGCAGATTTATTACACGGGAAACCACGACACGGATCCCTTGCCCCTGTATGTCAAATATATGGACAAGGGCCAAAAAAGAGCATGGGAAGACGTGTTAGAAGGCGAAATGTGCGTTTCGCGCTTAATCGAATACGCCGTGCACAGAAAGGAAGACACGGTCTTTTTTCAACACGGCGATTTTCTAAAAGATCCGAGTCGGATTAACCGTCCAGGCACCTGTTTTGGAAATTGGCGGTGGATGTTGCCTCGCGAGGCCTTGCTTGGGGAAGCGGCGGAAGAGATACGAAACTATTTGGAGGAGAGAGCAAAGTAATGGATAGACAGACGTGGAAAAATAATTTATTGGCGGCGATGTATTTGGAGTCGTCCAAGCCCGTAGAAGAAGCCGGTTTGGCGGCGAAGGCGCGAGCCCTGGCCACTTGCATTCGCCTTGCTTATCACGACCGGAGAATTCGCACACATCAAGTTTACGAACAGGGGAAAATCGCCTGTTATATGAGTCTCGAGTATTTAATAGGAAAAAGTCTGCACACCCACTTACAGGCCTTGGGTCCCGAAGAAGAGGCGACGGTACGGGAATTAGTTTCCGAACTTTACGGCGTGGACGTGTGTGAACTCTTTCAATTCGAACCGGATGCGGGGTTAGGTAACGGCGGCCTCGGGCGCCTCGCCGCGTGTTTTATGGATGCCGCCGCCACGATGGGCTTACCTGTGCGCGGTTACGGCCTGCGCTACGAAAAAGGGATGTTTGCGCAAAAAATTGAGGACGGCTTTCAGGTGGAAGTGGGCGACAATTGGCTCGAAGAAGGAGATATGTGGGGACTCCGCCACGACGACGAAATGGTGCCTGTGCATTTTAAAGACTTTACTCTAAAGGCCATTCCCTACGATTACATCGTTCCCGGTTACGAAGTGGGCAACGTCAACCGCCTGCGTCTGTGGCGAGCCGAGGCCATGAATGATTTCGACTTTCAAAAATTCAACAACTTCGACTACATCGGCGCCGTGTCCGAGAGGGCATTGGCGGAAAACATTACTCGCGTGCTCTATCCTAACGACGAGCGAAGAGAAGGACAGATGCTCCGCTTTATGCAGCAATATTTCTTTGCTCAAGCGACCCTTCGCGACCTCTTTCGCCAAGGCAATATAAAAGAGATGTCGTCGGAGGAGAGACGCTGTGCTATTTCCATTCAACTAAACGACACCCATCCGGTAATCGCCATTCCGGAGGCGATTCGGATTTTAGTGGACGAGATGGATTTTTCTTTCGAGGAAGCTCTTTCCATTGCGGAAAACGTCTTTAACTACACGAACCATACGATTTTACAAGAAGCCATGGAAAAGTGGCCCGTATCCATTTTGGAAGAAGTATGCCCCGACACCTTGCAGGTGATTTATCGAATCAACGACCACTATATCGAGGCCATGCGCGCTCGTGGAATGGACGAAACGACCATTCGCGGCATGGCCGTCGTAGATAAGGGAATCCTTTATATGGCCCATTTGGGTATCCATGTGGCGGCCAAGGTCAATGGCGTAGCCGAATTGCATACCCGCATTCTAAAAGAGCGGGAGCTTGCGCATTTTTCCGAACTTTATCCCGACAAAATCATCAACGTCACGAACGGAGTGACACCGCGGAGGTTTTTGATGGCGGCGAATCCCCTACTGTCCGAGGCGCTGGATACGTGGATCGGCAAGGGGTGGCGCAAAGACTTGGGAGAGTTGGCGAAGTTAAAAGATTTCGCGGATGACGAGGCGGTGATGGAGCGATTTAAAGAGATTAAGCGGACGAATAAGCGTCGCCTCGCAAAACGAATAAAAATGGTTTTCGACATAAATGTAGATCCCAATTCGATTTTCGATATTCAGATCAAGCGCATCCACGAATACAAGCGTCAGCTTATGTACGGGTTTTATATTCATCACCTGTATAAGGAGATAAAAGCGGATCCCGCACGCCGCCGGACGCCAAGAACCTGTATTTTCGGAGGGAAAGCGGCACCCGGTTACCACCGCGCCAAAGGCATTATTAAATACATTAACGAATTGGCTCGGGTCATTAACAACGACCCCGAGGTGGGAGATAGGCTCAAGGTGGTCTTTATCGAAGATTACGACGTTAGTTGGGCGGAGCTTTTAGTGTCCGCCGCCGACGTAAGCGAACAAATCTCCACCGTAGGAAAAGAAGCCAGCGGTACGGGAAATATGAAATTCATGATGAATGGCACGGTGACTTTAGGAACCATGGACGGGGCAAATATTGAAATCTTTGAAGAGGCAGGGATAGAAAACAACTACGTCTTCGGCACGTCGATGAGAGAAATGGAAGAATCGGGTTACGATCCTCTTGTTCAATACGAAAAGGATCCGCTGGTAAAAGAGGCCGTGGACAGTTTGACGGATGGGCTCTTGGACGACGGAGGTAGCTTTAAGTTTTTGGATCTTCGCGACGCCCTGTTGGACAACAAAAGCGGCCCGAACGACGAATACTATTTACTTTACGATTTAAAGGACTACATCGCCACGCAAAATCGCATCGAACAGGATTTCCTCGATGGGGATTCCTGGAATAAAAAGAGTTTTTGGAACATGGCCTGTGCGTCGAAATTTACCGCCGATCGCAGCATTATGACCTATGCAAAGGACATATGGCATATTGAACCGAAGGTGATACGATGACGTTTGCGGAAAAAGTGAAAATTCTTCGAATGGAAAAGGGATGGATCCAACAAGAATTAGCCGACGCCCTCGGCGTCAGCGTGCGCACGGTGAAAAATTACGAATCCGGGGACAGTTACCCGAAGAATCGCTTGATTTATAAAAAAATGGCTCGTGTATTTGGCGTGGACATCAACGATCTGCTTCACGAAGAGGAAGAATTTAGCGCGCCGGAAAAAGACGACGAGGCCTACGACGATTACAAAATCCTTCGTCAAGGATTGGGCGGCATAAAAAAGGCCCTGGCCTCTCAAAAGATCGATCAAAGAGACAAGGACATCCTCCTAAGAAAAATATGGGATTTGTACTGGAAAAATAAAGATACAAGCGATGAGTAGGCATCGCTTTTTCTATGGAGATAGGAAAAAGCGTACAAAAAGCATAAAAGCAACGAAAAAAGGCTTGTCGGGTCATCCCCGGCAGGACTTTTTTTATGTTATCGTTCAGCGCGACGATATCCCGCGGCTTGCGCTTGCGTCTCGGTCTCAAAATACACGATATTTCCCAGTGCAATTTTGTTATAGCTTGCGCCGCCCGGCATGTGGTAAATGTGCGACTTGCGATTTCCACGAATGAGGCCTTGACCTACAGGGCCATTGGGAACCGGAGCGCGTGCTGGCGTCGGTGCTGCTACCCGTGCAGGTGTATCGGCCACAGCTGAAGCATGGAAGCTAGGAGACGTCTTGTCGGGCGTGTAGCCTGTCCCCACGATGGCGGTATATGTGGCGGCGTCCCACGATACGGTTTTCCCCATAACCTCGGCGATCACCCGCAGCGGCAAGTATGTGCGATTATTTTGTATAATGGTTTCCGTATCCATCGTCACCTTGACGCCCCTGGCACTGTAGTAGGCTTTCCCAGGGATAAAGGCGTATGTAGCTCCGTTCATTTTAATAAGCACTTGGTGCGCCTCGGCGTTCCACTCGACGTCTAGCCCCAAAGCCTCGGCCACTTGACGCAGAGGAACGAGCGTTCGGTTTTTATGTATGATAGGCGATACGTCCCCGGTAATGTAGCGGCCTTCCACCCATAGGCGGGCATCTCTAGCGTGCACCGATTGAGGGATAAAGCCCGCGATCATGGCGACGGCTAGCATAATTGATAATAACTTTTTCTTCATTTTTTGTGTTCCTTTCTTACATGGAGTATATGAGACAAGGCGTCACGCGTGCTGCGATTTCAGCATATGAAAGCAATTTAATACTCTAACCATAAAAAAAGACGAAAGCCCGAAGAAGACTTTCGCCCGATAGCACCACCGTAGTACCACAATTCGCGTAGCAGCCCCTACAAATGGCTTTATTTGGTGCATCTTCAGGGACTCGAACCCTGGGCCCACTGATTAAGAGTCAGTTGCTCTACCAACTGAGCTAAAGATGCAAACGTCGATAACAGAACCAATTATATAGCCTTAAGGGATTTTTGTCCAGTACTTTTTTAAAAGAATTTTACAAAAAGAGTAAAAAAGCAAAGAATAGGCCATTTTCAGCCCGTTGTGGTAAAATAGTAAAATCAAATAAAGGAGTTCCATTCATGTCGGTGAAACACAAAAAAACGGCGGAGGGCGTCAAAGGATTTGCTCTGTGCTTTATTTTATTATATATGGCTTTCAGCCAAGTTTTTTTAGGCGGTCACTTGGGTTACCAACTGCTTTTCGCGCTGCTTGGCCTTGAGACATTCAGAAGTTATATAACGGAAAAGACCTATTCGGGTCCCTTTTTCATAAAAAAGGTGCGCGCGTATTGGCCGGAGCTTTTGGCTATGGTAACCGTGGTTACGGCGCTTTACGCCCTGTTTTTCTATGGGGATCTTCCCGTCGTTCGCGGTCAAGCGCTGTGGTCTCTCGTCTTTGCAAACAATTTGTTTCAGACCATGGTCGGTCATCCCCTGAGTATTAGACAACTGTCGCCTTTTGGGCACCTGTGGTTTGTATCCCTTCTTATGCAGTGCTATTTTCTTTTTGCCTTGATGATTTTAGGGAAAAAGTCTAGACAAAAAATCGTCTCCACGGCATTTTTTGGCGGTGCGATCAGCATTCTGTCCGCTCTCGTCATGGGAATTTACGGGGGATTGGGTTTGGCCGACGCACGCATTTTTTACAGTCCGGAAAGTCGTTTGTTCAGTTTCTTCGTCCTACTTCCCGCCGTTCTCTATGAACTTTTGGGAAAGGGACGCGGGCGCACGGAGAGCCGAGAAATGCCTATGCTGGGCATCATCATCCTATTTGTTATTTTCGTGCTTTTTATGGCCGAGGCGACGCCGGCGTATTTAGGAGGACTCTTTGTCACCAGCCTGCTTTTGAGCGTATTTCTGTTGTTCTTATTTCGCGACGGAAACGCCTTTGAAAGTGTATTTCAATTTCCCCTCTTTACCTTTTTGGGAGAGCGAGCTTATTCTATCTATCTCTACAGTATGCCCGCCTTTTTCTTTATGGAAGCGTTCGGTCGTCGCTTTCATTTGAGCGGCGGCGTATGGATTTCTTTGGCCTTTGTTTTGCTGTTGGTCGCCGCGCAGGCGTCCCACTATCTCTTTCAGGTGAAGGGCGTTTCGAATAAATGGGTCTACGTGGGCCTGACGGCGGTCTTCGGAGGGATCATGGTCATGAGTTTTTCCGGCCAGAGCGCCGCGGTCATGAAGGTGAAAAAGCAGGAGAAGAAGATCGTGAAAACCGTAGAGACCGGCAGCAAGAAAAAAGAATCCGTGACCGAACGCTTCGAACCTTCCAACGAGTTGGCGGCGGCGATCGAACAGGTAAATGCACAAAAGCCCTACTATAAATTGACCAACGAAGACTTGGGAAAACTGCAGTCGGAAGAAGGTTTGTTGTTGGGCGATAGCGCGGCGCAGTCGGCGCGCGAGGCGTATTTGCGACTCATGCCGAATCTTCAAATACAGGGATCCACGAATCTTAATCCTTCCTGGTATGTAAGTCGAATAAAAGAGTATACGGCGGACGGATCGCTGATCCTCCAAATCGGAAACGACAGCGCCCTATCCTACGATGCCGTGGAAGAAATCGTCCAAGCCGCCGAAGGTCGGCCCATGTTTCTTTTTAACGTGGTGGCCGATCCTCAATACGAGGACAAAAACAACGACATCCTGCGTCGCATCGCCGACAAATATGCCAATGTATTTTTGATTGATTGGAACAAAGATGCCAAGAATCAAAGCGGCTTTTTTGACGAGGATGGTAAGTTGAAGGACCCAGCCACCCGCCTGATGTCCCATATGCTGGGCCATTGCCTCTTGTACAATAAGCCCGTGGCTACAGCAAAACCCGCGGACAAGGAAGCGGCCGAGCATACGAAGACGGAGAAAAATCTGGCTGTAAAAGAAAACGACGACGTGCCCGACGTAGGTGCATCGAATTGAGAAAGGAGCATTCTATGGAAAAGAAAGCGAATTATTGGGATAGAGAAGAAGAATATGGTGCCATTATGGCCTTTTGCGATGAGTACAAGGCCTTTTTGGACCGAGCCAAAACCGAGAGGATGGCGGCGAAAGAAATCGTTCGCCTGGCCGAGGAAGCGGGATACAAAAATTTCTACGACGTAGATACATTGGAACGAGGCGACCGCATTTATTTTCTCAACAAGGAAAAATCTGTTGTGCTCTTCCATTTGGCGGGGGACTTGGAAGAGGGAATGGCCATTGTTGCGAGCCATATCGATTCGCCGCGATTGGATATAAAAGCGCGTCCCCTCTACGAAGAGGAAAACGTGGCGCTGTTAAAGACCCATTACTACGGCGGAATAAAGAAGTACCAATGGACGGCTATCCCCTTGGCCATACACGGCGTCGTCATCACCAAAGACGGCAAAAAGCATGAGGTGCATCTGGGCGACGATCCCTCCGACCCCGTCTTTACCGTGACGGATCTCCTGCCCCATTTGAGTAAGTCGCAAGACAAAAAGACCTTGGCCGACGGCGTCATCGGAGAAAATCTGAATGTGCTCTTTGGCCACCGCGCCCTGAATGGTTCCGTGGAAGAAGCCCTTTGCGCGCAATTGAGGGATCAATGCACCATGGATATGGATGATTTCGAAACGGCGGAACTGGAAGTGGTCCCCGCCTTCCATGCGCGGGATTTAGGCTTGGATAGGAGTATGGTCGCAGCCTATGGTCAAGACGACAAAGTTTGCGCCTACGCGTCGTTGCGCGCACAATTGGACGCGCAAGAAAGAGAAAGAACCACCGTCGCTGTCTTTGCCGACAAAGAAGAAATCGGCTCTGTGGGTAACACGTCCATGAGCGCCAAATACTTTGAAAACGCCGTGGCGGAAGTCCTCTATAAATTGGGCGTAGATTCCAACTTGGCCGTACGAAGGGCATTGGCTAATAGCGTTGTCCTTTCCGCCGACGTTACGGCGGCGCTGGATCCGAACTATCCCGAAGTCATGGATAAGAAAAATGCCGCTCGATTGGGCGAAGGTGTCTGTATGATGAAGTACACCGGCGCTCGGGGAAAAAACTCCACCAATGATGCCAATGTAGAATTCATCGCCAAGCTTCGCGCGCAATTCAACAAGGATCATATCCTGTGGCAAACGGGAGAAATGGGAAAAGTCGATGAAGGCGGCGGCGGCACCGTGGCCTACATTCTCGCCGAAACCGGCGCGGAAGTGGTGGATCTCGGTACGGCTCTGTTCTCCATGCACGCTCCCTTTGAAGTGGCATCTAAGACGGATATTTACGCCACCTACCGAGCTTATAAAAGCTTTTTAGGGATGAAATAAAATCTGCTCTTTACACGAGGCTAACCTATGTGTTATACTATCGAAGTATCAGTTAGCCGAAGTGATGGAATTGGCAGACGTACTGGACTCAAAATCCAGCGGTGGCAACACCGTGCGGGTTCAAGTCCCGCCTTCGGCACCAGACAATTTCAAATGGTTTCGATTGATCTCGAAACCGCTTATTTAAGCCATTCGCAATTTCCACTAATGCGAATGGCTTTTATTTATGCTCGAATAATCTCAAAAGGTTGCACACTGGTTGCACACTTTCTATATAGCAATTCATTCATCATTGATTCTTTTTGCCAGTTAGATAGATTTTATATGATCCCATCTAACATACTGACAGCGGATTTTTTAGGATCATCTAAAACTGTGACATAAATTTCAGTGGTTCTAATGTCCTCATGCCCTAGTAAAAGCTGTATAGTACGAATCGGAACACCTTGCTCATAAAGACGTGTAGCGTAACTGTGGCGCAGTTCATGAAAAGTAAAGGGAGGAAGCCCTATTTGTTCACAAATGGTCTTAACTCGTCTAGCAGGACGCTTCTTCTCAATGTAATTTCCATTCTCATCACAAAAAATTAAATTGCGGTCGATGAAATTATTATTGGGATCATTAGCCATTCTTTTGTTGATTTGCATTTGCTTATTAAACATTAAAAGAGTGGCGTCGGTAATTGGAACTTCTCTATCACTTTTCTCACTCTTTGGAATGGTAATTTCCTTTTTCCATTTACGACGACCGTCACTTGTTATGTGAGGAATGTTTCTATACTGCTTATTGTAATGAACGATTTTTCCGATAAGATCGTCTCGAGAAAGAGCTGTAATCTCTCCTAAGCGTCCTCCGGTTGCAAGGGCACAGTAGATAAAATTATCTAAATAGTAATCATTGTCCAAATGTTTGACAAAAATTTTTTGCTGCGATGCACTCATCGGCATAGAACGATTAGGGGGAGTTTTTCTTCGTTTTTCAATTTCCACGAACTTCATGGGATTTTTGTAAATGTCTTCAACTTTTTCTGCATAGTTAAGACAATATTTGACAATGTCGTAAGATTTTTGAACAGTTGTAACGGGGTAGTCTATAGAAAGTTCATTGAAGTGTTGTTGCAAGTTGGTTACATTCAAGTTTTCCATTTTTATTTTTCCTAGCTTCGAATCTTTAATGCGTAGTCGATACTCTGATTCATAAGTTTCGAAACTCGAAGCAGCGATCTTGCTTTGCTTATGGTTGAAAATCCAGTCCTTGAAATAATCTGCAAAGGGTTTCTTGGATGGTTCTATGAATAGATTTTTATCTACAAGAACTTGCATCTCTCTTAGCTTTTTCACGACTTCTTGTCTTTCAAAGCTACCAAGCGTTTTGCGAATAGGCTTTCCATCAAGTTCATAGCCTACGACAGCGGCACCTCTATAATAAGTGCGACCATTCCGGATCTCAGTCCAGATACTGCCTTCACCGTTCGCTCTTTTTCTTTTTTTCATAATGTTACCTCATATCTAAGAAAGTAAAGTCTTACAAATCTTGATATAGGCACTTTCGCATGATAAGATAAATGTGTCACCAGTATCTTCATGCGAAGATGCTTGCCTCCAGTCAATTGACTGGGGGCTTTTTTATGCTTTATTGTCAATCGAGGAGTATGTTATACATGACGACTTTTCCGACAATTCTCAGTTCTCTGTCTTTTTTGCATCTTATTTCTCCATAAGATAAATCAGTTGACTTTGGTCTGAAAAGTATTTCCTCACCTAGATCGTGGTATTCTTTTAAAGAATACTCATAATCCCAATCAAAAACAACTAAATCACCGTCTTTAAGATTGCTCAAGTCAATATTAGTGATCACAGCAATCCAAGATCCGTTTTGAATAATTTTATTCATGGATTCGCCATTTACCTTCATGAGAACAACGTCTTTACGATCTGCATATTTCCCCAAAAAAGCCTTTGGGAGCGTCATTGTCGGAAGGTCTTGGACTCCTTCGATTCCGATAGGTTGTCCCGCCGCAATCGACATAGGAACGTACCGATATTGCCCCATGGGTACCGAGTCATGCATGGGTTGTTTTTGATCGGTAAAGCCCAATAGATACTCTTCTTGAACGTTTAATATGCTAGCAATACTTGAGAGGACGGGAATTTTAATTTTTGCAACGTACCCGCTTTCGTATCGACTTATAGTAGATTCTGATAAACCAATCATTTCTGCAACTTCTTTTATAGTCAATCCTTTTGATTCGCGAGAGGATCTAATTCTTCGACCAATTAATTCTGGATTATAATTCATTTTTCACCTCCCTAACTCTTGATCCACATATATTATATCCCGCCCTATTGCATAGTGCAATATAAAATTACAAAAATAATTGCGAAAAGTATTGCAATATTGTTTAGAGGGTGCTATTATTACCTTAGACTTGCAAAACGCAAGAAAGGAGGATAGCCTATGGTCAACTCGAAGTTGTTAAAAAGTAAAGTGGCAGAAGAAAGTGTTACTCAAAGTTATTTAGCCGATCGACTTAAATTGTCGCAACCTACGCTAAGCCTGAAGCTAAACAACAATCGTTCTTTTACGATTGAGGAAATGTTTTGTGTGGTTGATGTGCTGAACATTGAATATGCAGAGATCAGAAAGTTTTTTTTAGCCTAAACTTGCAAAACGCAAACGAAGGAGTGTATAGAAAAAGGTGGAACGAAAAGGACCTTCTGGTAATTAATAATCTTCAATAAGTTTATTCGCTTTTTCTAGCGTGATCTTATAAAGAATATTTTGGGATAGTAATTCTGCTTTTAAAGCACGTCCTAGTTC
>JAEXBU010000091.1 GCA_023393815.1 Bacillota bacterium
CCGTTGTACTGTAGAGTTCGGTTGCGAATCGGCGGCTTCCGCCCCGCTCAGGATTCCTTCCCCCTTTAAAGCTTTGAGCGCACCTTCCATGACGAATACCAAGCCTTGCCCGCCGGCATCGACGACACCCGCCTCTTTTAATACTGGAAGAAGATTCGGCGTGTTTGCCAAGGACGCCTTGGCGCAATCCAAAACGGCTTCGGCAAATAAAATGAGATCGTTGTATTTCTTCGCATGTTTCACGGCAAAATCGGCACTTTCGCGACCGACTGTGAGAATCGTCCCTTCCGTCGGCTTCATAACGGCCAGATAAGTCATTTCCGACGCTTTTTTCATCGCTTGAGCCAAAGCCGTTACATTAATTACCTTTTGCCCTTGAAGGCCTTCGGCAAACCCTCGGAACAATTGTGATAAAATGACACCACTATTGCCCCGCGCGCCCATAAGCGCCCCGCGGCTCATCTCTCCGGCGAGGGAACTTAAATCCGTTGTACCGGATGCAGTCACTTGTTTCACGGCACTGGCGATGGTTTTAGACATATTGGTCCCCGTATCCCCGTCCGGAACGGGAAAGACGTTTAAATCGTTAACGCGTTCTTTATTTTGCTCTAAATAGTTTGAAGCACTGATCAGTGCTTCCTTAAATTCTTTTACTGTAATCTGATCCATAAACCTACCTCTAATTCATCCGTATACCTTCAACCAATACCTCGATTTCATCGACGTCTAAACCGGTCAAAGACTCTACATTAAATCGTACGGCGTCAATAATATTTTGTCCGACGGTCGAAATGCGGATGCCATATTCAATAATCACGTGAAGTTGAATGTGCACGCGTTCGTTTTCCGTATGCACTTCGATTCCGCGCGTTAAATTTTCAAATTTCAGCAATTGGAAAATGCCATCCGTGGCATTTTTAGAGGCCATGCCCACGACGCCATAGCTTTCCATGGCGGAAATACCTGCGATTGTGGCGATCACTTGATTGTCTATGGTAATATTGCCCTTTTCGTTTGGGATCGTAATTTGCATGATTCGTCTCCTTTCCGCTGTTGGGAATTACGGTTATTATATCACATAGGACGCAGGGAAAAAACCGATGGTTGATTGCAATTTATTTTTCTCTATGGTAAAATAATTCGAATTGAAAATGTCGGAGGAGGTGTAAGAATGGCAAAAAGATGTGAAATCTGCGGAAAAGAAAAAAAATTCGGTAACTCGGTTTCCTTCTCCCACAAAAGAGGAAATAGATCCTGGTCTCCGAACCTTCAACGCGTCCGCGCCGTCGTGAACGGGTCAAAAAAAAGAATTTACGTATGTACGCGTTGCCTGAGATCCGGCAAGGTTGAACGCGCCCTTTAATCGGAAGTCGATTCATGTGAATCGGCTTTTTTGTTGTTCTCTGTAGGAGGTTTGTATGAAACTTTTTATCTCGAGTCGTATCCCCGATGAAATTCGTAGCCGTTTAGAAGGTATCGATATCCGTTACAACGATAGCAATGATCCCCTGACGAAAGCGGAGATTATTGAAGGGCTCCAAGGAATGGATGCACTGATTTGTCCCCTTTCCGACAAGATCGACAAAGAAGTTATTGATGGCGCTTCGAATTTAAAGCTGATTTTAAATTACGGTGCCGGTTTCGACAACATCGATATTGACTATGCTCGCGAAAAGGGCATCGTCGTATGCAATGCGCCGGCACCTTCTTCCGCCGTATCTACGGCAGAATTTACCTTTGCATTAATGCTTGCACAAGCACGGAAACTGGTCAATGGCGATAAAGATTTAAGAAATGGCGGCTTTAAAGGTTGGCGCCCAACGTATTTTCTGGGTCAACAGCTGAAAGGAAAAACCTTGGGAATCTTCGGTATGGGTCGAATTGGTCAAAACTTGGCAAAGCGTGCCCTGGCTTTTGAGATGAAAGTCATCTATTATTCGAGGAACCGCAAAGATGCCATCGAAGACTGTGGCGCAGTCTATGTTTCCTTTGATGAACTTCTTCAGGAATCGGACTTCATCAGCGTGCATTCCGCCTTCGTTCCCGAATTGAAACATGCTTTTAACGCCGATGCTTTTAAGGCCATGAAACCGACCGCGACCTTTATTAATGCGGCGCGAGGTCCGCTCGTCGATGAACAGGCTTTGGCGGATGCATTAAAATCTGGTACCATTGCCGGCGCTGCATTGGACGTGTATGAATTTGAACCGGAAGTGACTGCCGAGTTGTTGGATTTAAACAATGTCACCCTGGCTCCCCATTTAGGCAATGCCACCGTGGAAGCTCGACTTGAAATGGGCAACGCCTGCGTCGATAATCTGGAAGATTTTCTGGCCGGGAAGAAACCGAGAAACCAAGTCAATTAGTATTTTTCCGAAAAAAGCCCTTCGGGGCTTTTTTCATTGCAGAAAAAAAGATCGGACATTCTCCGATCTTTTACGCATCCTTCGAGTGAATCATAAGCATGACACCTGTGTGTACATCCACCCTTCCCTCTTCGGCGAGCAATTCATTGCTGACGCCGCGAGTTTTTTTTCTATAGAGTTTTAAGTGACTGACTTCGTATTTCAATCCATGGGTGGAGATGTCGATCACATCGCTGACGGGAATGAAGCTCATGTAGGTGAAGCCCTCTTTTTTCAACACATAGGTTCCCGGTCCGACCATACGCAAGCGATTATTTTCGTCAATCAATGTAATAGAAGCCGACACATCTACGTAAGCTTCTAAGGATAAAATCGTCGCTATGCTATGATCCCATCGGCTCCCCGTGGCACCGAGAATGTGAATTTCTTCGGGATTATAGGAGAGCATACGCGTCATTGCCATTTCCGTATCCGTCTCGTCTTTCATGGGAGAAAGCACTTCGACGGGAAGTCCCTTTTCCTTCATCTCCTTTACTCGCTTGGAACTGTCGAAGTCGCCGATAACCAGCTTTAATTTATTCGACACATGAGACAACACGTCATAACCGCTGTCGGCACAAATAATTCCGTCGGCCCAACGAATTTCCTTCTCCAACAAGTCTTCGGACGGTCGTCTTCCGCCGGTTAAAATAAGTCCTCGCTTCATAAACGTTTTAACATCTCGATGGCACGCGCCGGATCTTCGTGTTTAAAAATAAAAGAACCCGCAACCAAGCTGTCACATCCGGCATATACCATGGACGCGCCGGTCCTTTCATTGATCCCACCGTCTACCATAATTTCCAGATCGGCACGATCGGTCATGGATCGAAGCTGTTTCGCCTTTTCCATAGTCGAAGGAATAAACGACTGGCCGCCGAACCCCGGATTTACACTCATGAGCAAGACCAAATCCACATCGTCCAATAAATAGCGGATCGATTCCGGATTTTGCGACGGATTCAAACTGATGCCCGCCATCACGCCGGCGTCTTTGATCCGGTAGATCAAACGATGGGCATGGATGGTCGAATCCGTATGAAAAGTGATACGATCAGCCCCGGCCTGAATATACGCATCGACGGAGTCTTCGGGTTTTTCGATCATCAAATGTACGTCAAACGGAATGGTCGTGATCGGACGAATTGCCTGAATGATCGGAGGGCCGAATGTTAAATTCGGCACATATTTTCCGTCCATAACATCAATGTGAATATAATCCACTTTTGCATCCTCTAAAAATGCGATGGATTCACCTAATCTGGAAAAATCAGCCGATAAAATCGACGGGGCTACTAACGCCATTTCTCATTCTCCTTTGCTACTAGCTCTTCATAAAAACGCCGATAATTTTCGAAGCGACTCGTGGCGATGCGGCTGCTCTCGTAGGCTTCCCGCACGGCACAGCCCGGTTCTTTAATATGGCGGCAATCTTGAAATTTACAGTTTTTCATGTAGGGCACAAATTCTCGAAAATGCGCATCTAAGTCCGTCGATGGAATCGACGAAATCTCAATACTCGAAAAGCCGGGTGTGTCAAAAAGATAGATTCCATCGGAACCCGAAAAGATTTCCGTGTGCCGAGTCGTGTGCTTTCCACGATTCGTCTTCTCGCTGACCGTTCCGGTTTCCATGCCAAGATTCAAGACGCGGTTTAGAAATGTAGTCTTCCCCGATCCGGATACGCCGCTTAAAACCGTAGTCTTATGCGAAAGCATGGCGCGCAGACTCTCCACCGATTTTTCGTCTTTCTCAGATAGGCGCATAACAGGATAGCCACAATCTTCGTAAAGCGCGCAAAGCCCTTCCGCCTCGTGAATGTCTATATCGTATTTCGAAATAACCGGAATAATCACGATACCTTGTTGTTCGTAATAGGCGAGCATTTTATCCGCTAAATAGAGATTGTATTTGGGATTAGCCGTAGGAATAAAGAGGAAGACCTGATCTACATTGGCCACCGGTGGCCGAAGCAAACTATTTTTCCGCGGAAAAATTTCTTCGACGGAATTTAATCGATCGCCATCGTCGATGGAAAGCTCTACGTAGTCGCCGACGACGGGTTTTCGTTTTTGATGACGAAAAATCCCTCGCGCGCGGGTTTCATAGACTTCGCCGTCTTCCGCCGTGACGTAGTAAAAGCCGCCGAGTAACTTCGTGATTCGACCTTTTTTCTTCATTAAAAGTTCACCGTCTTTACGACGCTCCCGTCGATGCGCATTACAGCTTTATCCCCCGAACGACCTTGCACAGGATAGGAGACGGAGGAACCTCCGCCGACTTCTTCGTGATTGACGACGCGATCGCTTCCGCCGGACTGAACGATTACTTCGATCTCGTGGGTATTTCCATCGTCCGGAACTTTATAAGAGATATTTTTATGGCTTGTCGCATGGGTATTCGTGTTTTCTTCATCCGTACTTTCTTCATTCCCCGGACGCTTGCTGACAATGATATCTACGGACGTTCCTTGTTTGACCTGATTTCCGCTATTGTATTGCTGCCATACGACTTCACCGGGCCCTACAGAAATATCTTCCCGCTCTTCGACATTGCCCAACTTCAACCCTTGTTCTTTTAAAAGCGCCCTCGCTTTTTCCACGGATACGCCCTTTAAGTTCGGAACGACGGTAGTCTTGTCATCTTGTCCTTTGCTCATTACCACGTGTACACTGTCGCCCTTGGCCAATTCTTCGTTTGATTTCGGCGTTTGACGAATAATGCGATCGGTCGGAACTTGTTCGCTAAATTCCGTTTTGTCTACGACTAAGTTTAATCC
>JAEXBU010000002.1 GCA_023393815.1 Bacillota bacterium
CCTCTTGTGAGGGGCGTCGACGAAAGTGAAAATTTCAGTCGGGGGGGGGTAGAGACACCCAAAACTGAGCCGCAGAAGGCGAGAATGGAAAAGCCCATGGGTGCGCCGGCACCCCGAAAGACCATCGAGATTTATTCTAAAGAAGACTTTTTAAAACTTTGGAATACGACGGAATACTATGAAGGCTATGGCCCGTCCAAATACCAACCGGGCTCGGGCTATGACCGAGGGGATGCGTGGCATCACGGCGTTAAAAATGCGGATATTGTTTTAAAAGCGGACATTGAAGTATCTTCCGATGACATCAATGCTCCGATTATGCAAAACGAACACGATCCCATGTACAATTTCGGCTTCGGCATGAATTCCTGCAGTTTCGATGGAGGAGGCCATACCGTTACCGTAACCAAAGGGGAGAGAGATATCTATCCTCTGTTCGGCGATATTAAAAACGATGCGTACACAGAAACTCCGCGGGAGATAAAAGACCTGACGATTGTCTATAAAGGCGACGTCGTCGGATCCGCCTTTGCAAGAAATATTTATAGTTTGAATAGCTATAACCCGACGGTAGATTATAAAATATCGAACATTGAGGTGGCGGTGGAAGGGAGCATTCTGCCTTACGCAACGTTAATGCCGGGCAACCAGTATGATAAAAGAAACGACATCGACAAGGCCGCCTATGATGACGAGGCACGTATAGATACGGAAAATTTTGCCGTAGGGATGGCCTGTGATGTAGATAGTGTTCAAATCGACGGATACAAATTACATGTCCGGGGAAATATCGGTTCTTCGGAACTAAAAAAGAACGAATTCGCAAAAACGGAGCTTGTTCACGCAAAGACGGCAGGCCTGTTTTACGGAAAATCGAAACAAAGTTTTAAAGTATTCCCCGAAATTCGAAACGTCTCCATTGATGTAGGCGGAAGCATTTTAGCGCACGCGCAAAATTTCCGTGCGGAAGCCTGCGGTATCGGCTACGACATCCAAAATAAGCGTTTTTACAATGTGGATATCCACGTGAAGGGTGATGTGGAAGCTTGGGCAACGGGGCAAACGGAGCTTTCGGATAAGAACATTGAAGACCACAACCCGTCCGTGGCGGCGGGGGGTGCCATGGATTTTCACCACTTGGAAAATTCGACAATAACTATAGACGGTTCCGTCAAAGCTCTCAACGAAACGGACATGGATATGGACAATATGGCAGCCGGGATCGGTGTGTGGGATAACATAAACAACTACGTGAAGCCGGGAGGTTCCGGTTTAACAGAGGAAAACAGCCTACAAAACCATCCGTCGACGGTAAAAAAAGTTACATTAACCGTAGGTGGCAACGTGTATGCCGAATCCACTAAAAATTTGGTCTATAACAAGAGAGTGAGCAATGTGGCGGTCGGTGGCATGCTCAATGACATGTCTTACAGTGGCCTGCTTATTAACCTTGAAAATTTCTCCAATAACAAAGTGACGATCCAAGGAGATATTGTTGCTAAATCAAATTATGGAAAAGGCATGATGAGTGCGGCTTCAGGGGCCTATCTCTGGGGTTATTTTACCGGTGACAACAATGAATTTTCGGCAAACTCCATCCAATCTTCGGAAACAGAGAATTTTGCTTATGCAGCGCCTTATCATACCTATTTGCGAGGAGAAGGCAATAAGGTAAGCGTTCCGGGCGGGATCTCTGTTGATTCTTCGGGAGACTATGCGGCAGGCGTCGCCATGAAAGTGGCGGAATACGACGGAGAGAAAAATAAGGTGGAAGAGGGGCCGATTACTACGACCCATCCCGCAAGTGTGGGCGGCTTCGCCGAGGAAGTAGGCCCGATTCGGGGGCATGATCGTCCCCGTGTCAAGGACGGCGTTTACTTCTACGTGGAGCCGAGGGTTAAGAATGTGCATATAGCGCCGGAGATCGTCGTACAATCCGATGGACAAAACTATACGAGGGAAGTTTTTCTCGGTGGATTTGTCGGGCACAACAAAGGAACCATTGAAGATGCGAGCGTAAAACTGAGCAAACCTGTGGCCTTTTCGGTATCGAAAAATGCAAATGTCGCCGGATTTGTCGGGAAAAATGAGGGTAAGATTTTTCATTCGTCTGCCTGCATTCCATCCATCGACATCAATGGCGGCAAAAATCATGTGAACGTTGCAGGCTTCGCCGCTTACGGCAAGGAAGACACGATTAAAAGTGCCACCGCCCTCGTCAACGATTCTCTCAAGGTGACCAACGGGAATTACGTCAACGTCGGCGGTTTTCGAGCCGTTGCATTCGACTGTGCGGACGATAATAATGCGGCGCAAGTGGGCGAAGATATTGCGACGAATAATAACATCGGCCTGGTAAATATCGGCGGCTATGCGGGAAAAATTCAAGCCTATTCCGGAAGATTAAATCCCGAGGTCAAGAACGCAACGGCGTTAGTTTTCGGCGACATGAGAGGTCAGACAGTTAAGTCGTCTTTTGCCCCTGCTGGAAACGCCCTTTTAGGGAACACTAGCGCAGGGTTTATCGGCGTGGTTAACGGAAAGATATCCCAAGGTCCATCGGGGCAAACGAAGGCGAGCCCCGTCGATGTATTCGACTGCGCGGCATACGTCGGTGGACGGATGTTTTCCGAGTACCCTGATAAAAACAGAATAAGTGGATCTGTCGGGATCCTTTACGGTGGGAGGCTGAGAGGTTTCACTGTCATAGCCCGTGCCACCGACGACAGTGTACAGAACGTCATCACCGCGAACAATTATCTCGAAGACATGGCTTATTCGGAATACAATGACGACGCCAACTTTTATGTGGAAGTAAAGGACGGAAAGCGCACGGCTTGGCCCGTTCATTTGTCGAATCAACCGGACGGTTCACAAAGTTTTGATAAGACCCATCCGGAAAAACCGATCGGCGAAATCACCGTCGCACCGAGGCTTTTCCAAGGGGAATATTGGGGAAAAGAGGCAAGTCCGGACAAGGCGGCCTTGCCTTATAAAGATTTTGACTACGTCACAAATAACGGGGCGGGAGCGCTTGAGGGGATCTCGAAAGAAAAAGATACCATCGCGACGGCTGCTGATTTTTCAAAGGCGACGTTGGACAGCTATTGTGCGCGTCATTTGGCCATTCGGAATAACCATGTCACCTACGATATTTTAGGTATCCCCGATGTCGTAAAGACGGGAAAAGTTGCCTTTGATTTAAACTACACGAAAGAGGACGGAGCTGTGGCAGGCGTCTACAAAGAAATCGAAGGCGTGTTAGGTGTCGGACTCGGCGAAAAATTTCCGCAAAATCCCACACGGGAAGGATATGAATTTCTCGGTTGGAATACGGCGGCCGACGGGTCGAAAGTAGCCTTTACGTCAGATACAATCGTCGTTGGAGACGTTACGGTCTACGCACAGTGGAAAAAGATAGAAACGCCCGCGAAACCGACAGGGGATTACTTCTTATCTTTGACGCCGGTTCGCTTGAATAAGGAGGATCACTTCGCCTATCTCTTCGGCTATCCGGACGAAACTTTCCGTCCCGACAAGTCCATGACTCGATCCGAAGTGGCGGCTATGTTCGTCCGCTTAATGGAAAAAGAACCGGAAGCGTCGGCCGTATCCTTTGCGGACGTGGATAGAAGCGCCTGGTACTACGGTTATATCGCCAAGGCAGAGGCTGCGGGCATTCTCAAGGGTTACGAAGATAATACCTTCCGCCCCGATGGCGAAATTACCCGGGCGGAATTTGCCGCCGTCGCCACGCGTTTTGAAAAACTCACGCCGTCACCCATCACCTTTGAGGATGTGGCGGATTCCTATTGGGCTCACGACGCCATCGCAGCCGCCTATGGCAGGGGATGGATCGCAGGCTATGAAGACAACACCTTCCGTCCCGAACAAAAGATTAAGCGTTCGGAAGTCGCCGCCATGACCAATCGGGTTTTGAACCGCTATGCCGATAGGGATTGGATCCAGGCGAATCGACAAGCCATCGTAAACTTCAAAGACATCGGTGAAAGCCATTGGGCTTTCTATTCCGTTGCCGAAGCGACCAACGGTCACGACTACACGCGAAGAGACGATGGGAAAAACGAAATTTGGATTCGCTTAAACGACTTCGAGCGCCGTTAGTGTAAAGAAAAATGCGCACGCAGCAGTGCGCATTTTTTTGTATTTTTTATAAAAAAAGTCGCGTAAAGAAGGATTCATGGGGTAAGTTCTTAATGTGTAGAACGGGGACGGGCGAAAATTATCGAGAAAAATTGTATTTTTTCGAAAAATCAAAAGCTCAAATGCCTTTACAACGGAAAATGCCTATGCTATAGTAAACTATACACAAGAGGTGCGGTTTGTTGTACTGGCTTCAGCACCGGCCGTTCGTATGCATTGTAGTCTGTGAGATTGATTGCAAGGAGGAAATATGTTATTTAAAACCAACGAAGCGCACGAAGCGCTAAGGAAGAAAGTTCGCGAGTTCGCGGAAACCGTTGTCGCGCCGGTCGCTTTCGAGCTGGACCGTGAAAACAAGTATCCGGAAGACATCGTTGCACAAATGGGAGAATTGGGCATTATGGGTCTTCCCACGGCGGAAGAATACGGCGGCGCAGGCGCCGACATTATTTCCTATGCCATTGCCGTTGAAGAATTATCCCGCGTGGATGGGGGCGTAGGCGTTATTTTGTCCGCGCATACCTCTTTAGGTACGTACCCCATCGATCACTTCGGAACGGAAGAACAAAAACAAAAATACTTAATTCCCTTGGCTAAGGGCGAAAAGATCGGGGCTTTCGGTTTAACGGAAACCAATGCCGGCTCCGATGCAGGGGAAACAGAAACCACGGCGGTCCTCGAAGGAGATCATTACATCTTAAACGGTCAAAAGATCTTTATCACCAATGCGCCGGCGGCAGATACTTATGTCGTCTTTGCCGTCACGACTCCGGACATCGGAACCCACGGCATCAGCGCGTTCATTGTAGAAAAAGATTTCGAAGGCTTCACCTTCTCCGACCACTACGACAAACTGGGCATTCGCTCTTCCACCACGGCGGAGCTCCATTTCAATAACGTCAAAGTTCCGAAGGAAAACCTCTTAGGCAAAGAAGGCAAGGGCTTTAACATCGCCATGGCAACCTTAGACGGCGGCCGTATCGGTATCGCCGCTCAAGCTTTGGGGATTGCGCAAGGCGCCTATGAACACGCCCTGGCGTATTCCAAGGAACGGATTCAATTCGGGCAACCTCTTGCCGCCAACCAAGGCATTTCCTTCAAGCTGGCGGATATGTACACCAAGATCGACGCCGCTCGTATGCTCATTTACCGCGCAGCGGAAAAGAAGACCAACGGCGAACGCTACAGCTTGGAAGCGGCGGAAGCCAAAATGTTCGCTTCCGACATGGCTCTGGAAGTGGTCAACGACGCTTTGCAAATTTACGGCGGCAGCGGCTTCATGAAGGGCATGGAAGTGGAACGCGCCTATAGAGACGCGAAGATCACCACAATTTACGAAGGAACCAACGAAATTCAACGGGTAGTTATTGCTGCGAATATCATCGGTAAGGCAGCGAAAGCCTCCGGCGGCGTTGCGAAGAAGAAAGCGGGCAAAGGTCCCATCACCGGCGTACGCAAGAAAGAAATCTTCGACAGCGAAAATCAAGAAGAAAACGTCAAAAACTTAATTGCCGCCCTGGAAAAAGACGGCTACGACTTCAGCGTAGGTATCGACCTGATGACGCCCATCGTCGATGCGGAACGTGTCGTTTCCATGGGCAAGGGCTTCGGCGGAAACAGAGAATTGGCCGAAGATTTGGCGCGCGCCTTTGGTGCAGCCATCGGTTCGTCTCGTCCCGTAGCGGAAACGGACAAAGTACTTCCCATCGAACGTTACGTCGGTATGTCCGGTCAAAAATTCCGCGGCAACCTCTATGTAGCTTGCGGTATTTCCGGTGCGGGCCAACATTTAAAGGGAATTAAAGATGCGGCTACCATCGTCGCTATCAACAACGCCCCCAACGCTATGATCTTCAAAAACTGTGACTACGGTATTGTCGGCGACATCGAAGAAGTCGCACCGCTTATCATCGAAGCATTAGGCACGGACGGAAAGGGCGCAGCACCTGAAATGGTCAAGATGAAACGTTCCAAACCGAGAAAGACCGCGCCGAAAGATGACGTTTACGTATGCCAAGGCTGTGGATACGAATACAACCCGGAACGTGGCGACGAAGAAAGCGAAATCGAAGAAGGAACGCCTTTCGACAAATTGCCTGACGAATACATCTGCCCGAAATGCGGCGAAGAAAAAGACAATTTCATCAAGGTCGATTTCCCCAAAGACCGTACCTTTAAATAAGGATTAGGAGGTAAGCAATGTATACCGTTAGAAAAGTAACCGATGACTTGTACTGGGTAGGCGCCAACGAACACCGCCTACACCTGTTCGAAAATATTCACCCGATTCCCCGTGGCGTCAGCTATAACTCCTACGTGCTGATGGACGAAAAAACCGTCCTTTTCGATACGGTCGATTGGGCCGTCTGCCGGGAATTTTTAAACAACGTGGAACACGTCTTGGACGGTCGCGACCTGGACTATGTTATTATCAATCACTTGGAACCGGACCACGCCGCTTCCTTAGACGAAGTATTGATCCGCTACCCTAATGCGAAAGTGATCTCCAACGAACGCGCCTTTATGATGATGCGTCAATTCGGATTCGACGTCGACGGCCGTGAAATTCAAGTGGCGGAAGGCGATGCGATGAGCTTCGGTACTCACGAAATTACATGGGTGGCAGCTCCTATGGTTCACTGGCCCGAAGCTATGGTCAGCTTCGATACCACCAACGGTGTCCTGTTCTCCGCTGATGCCTTCGGTACCTTCGGCGCTTTGGACGGCAAGCTCTTTGCCGATGAAGTGAACTTCGATCGCGACTGGCTCGACGACGCGCGCCGTTACCTGACCAATATCGTCGGCAAGTATGGTCCCCACGTGCAAGACCTTCTGAAAAAAGCCGGCACCATCGACATTAAGATGATCTGCCCCTTACACGGTCCGGTCTGGAGAGAAAATCTGGGCTACATCATCGAAAAATACGATAAATGGTCCCGCTACGAACCGGAAGAAGACGGCGTACTCTTGGTTTACGCCTCCATGTATGGCAATACGGAATACGCTGCGCAATGTTTGGCTACCAAGCTTTGCGAACGGGGTATGACCAACGTTCATATGTACGACGTTTCCAATACCCACGTCAGCTATTTGGTTTCCGAAGCCTTCCGTTTAAGCCATATCGTTTTGGCATCGGTTACCTACAATTTGGAAATCTATCCCGTAATGCACAACTTCTTAGATGAAATTCGCATGTTGAACCTGCAAAATCGTACCGTCGGCATTATCGAAAACGGCACGTGGGCACCGCAAGCAGGTACGCGCATGGAAGAATTTTTGGATGAAAATATGAAGCTTATGGACGTTTTAGGCGGCGAAGTCACTGTCTCTTCTTCTCTGACCGACTCCACGGAAAAGGAATTGGACGCCCTGGCCGATTCCATCGTGGAATCCTTCGAAAAAATCAAAGAAGAAAAGGAAAAAGCCCAAGCATAAGCTTGTAGTATGAAAAAGTCCGATCCTCGCGGGTCGGGCTTTTTTGTCGTGCGCAAAAAATTTGAATTGGTACCCCAAAATACTGTCTTTTCATAAAAAAGATGTTATAATCTATCTCAATGGTAAGAGAAAACAGCATATATATAAGAAAGAAGGGTATAAAATGTTGCTGCACATGGGCTTGGACGTGGGTTCCACCACGGTAAAACTTGTGGCACTGAATGATAAGTTGGAGGTTCTCTATTCCACTTATCAACGGCATTTTTCCGATATGAAAAAAACCGTCGCCGACATTTTAACGACGGTCTACCATACATTTTCCGAAGAGGAGACGACCATTAACGTCACCGGTTCCGGCGGGATCGCCGTGGCGGAATTTTTAAAGGTGCCTTTTATTCAAGAAGTGGTGGCCGGCACCGCCGCCATCGAGGCCTACCTTCCGGAAACGGACGTAGCCATCGAGCTGGGAGGGGAAGATTCCAAGATCACGTACCTTCGTGGCAGTTTGGAACAGCGAATGAATAGCATTTGTGCCGGTGGCACCGGTGCTTTTATCGATCAAATGGCGTCTCTTTTGAAAACCGACGCCGCGGGTTTAAATGCGCTCGCCAAGGAACATACGAAGATTTATCCCATCGCATCGCGCTGTGGCGTCTTCGCAAAAACCGACGTGCAGGCGCTTTTGAATCAAGGAGCGACCAAGGCGGACATCGCCGTATCCGTGTTTCAGTCGGTGGTCAATCAGACCATTTCCAACTTGGCCTGTGGACGGCCCATTCGGGGCAAGGTCGCCTTTTTAGGCGGCCCTCTTACGTTTCTGGATGCGTTGAAAACGCGTTTTATCGAAACCTTATCTCTGAGGGAAGATGAAATTTTGGCGCCGGAAAACGGACAGATCTTCGTGGCACTGGGTGCGGCCTTAAAGGGCGTGGGGCAAGGGAGCGTGAAGATCAAGGATCTCTACGCTCGCTTAAGTGTCTCGGAAGAGGTTCACGTGGACGAAGATACCTTGCTCGAGCCCCTCTTTCAAGACGAGGCGGAACTTAAAGCTTTTCGCGCTCGCCACGCCGGATGCGACTTGCCCCGCGGGGAACTGGACACCTACGTCGGCCCTCTCTATGTGGGGATCGATGCCGGCAGTACCACGACGAAAATGGTGGCCTTATCCGATAAGGGAGAGGTGCTTTACGAATCCTACGGCCCCAATAGCGGCTCTCCGCTGGATCGAGTGAAGGATTACCTTCTGGATTTGTACGAACGCATGCCTGCAGACGCCTACGTGGCGTCCTCGGGGGTTACCGGTTACGGAGAGGACTTCATAAAGGCCGCCCTCAAGGTGGATCGGGGGGAAGTGGAGACCATCGCCCACTTCCGCGCCGCCCG
>JAEXBU010000097.1 GCA_023393815.1 Bacillota bacterium
AATAACGTGTTAATCATATCAAATATAGGGGATGGATTGTGCGAATTTAAGAAAATAGCCATTGTATATTGAGTGAAAAAGCGGGAGCCTATAGATAAAAACAATAGACTCCCGCAAATACAAGAGGGAATAGTTCCGTCCGCTACAGGAGATCACTCACTGCGAATGGCCTCCAGGGCAGAAAGATTCATGGCTCGCTTGGCGGGGAAGTAGCCGGCGGCGATGCCCACCAAGGTGGAAAAAATTAAGGCAACAAATATGAGCCACAGAGGAATGTGGGAAATTTTTACGGCCTCTTCGGCGCCGTTGGCCATGGCAAAGCGATTGCCGATGAGATTGAATCCGCTGCTTAGCAGGAGGCTGAATATTACGCCCATAACTCCGCCGCTAAAGCCGATAAGAGCTGCCTCGGTAAGAAAGAGTTTCTGAATATCCTGAATGGATGCGCCGATTACTTTCATGACGCCGATTTCGCGGGTACGCTCGTAAATGGACATGATCATGGTATTGGCGATACCAATGGCGGCGACGATAAAGGAAATAGACCCGATGCCCGCAAAGATGGCGTTGACGACGGCCATGGCTTTGTTCATGCTCTTAATCATATCGAGCATACTCGCAGCTTCGTAGCCCAAATCTTTAATGGAACGGGTTACGTCTTCGGCATTTTTCATGTCGTCCACGCGAACTTGGATGCGGTCGTAGGAATTGGAATTGGGCCGTTCCATTTTTAGTCGATCCATTAAGTCCATAAAGCCTTCAACGGTCATAAAGACGCTGTTATCGTAGTTCATTTTCTTTGTCTTTTCGATCACGCCGACAACTTTGATGTCCGTGGAAGCCGCGGTAGTCGACGCGCTTTCGTCTATTCCCGCCCCGTTGCTGGAAGAGAGGGACAGGGTTTTTCCCGCTGCGTCAAAAAGTGGCGGTGGATCGTCCGTACCTTCGCCTCCGTCCATGGCCCCTGTGTCCATTCCTGTTCTATTGGGGTCGTAAAACATATCGACGGCCTTGTTACCGAAAAGCATTTGGCCCTTGCCGTCTCCATGAAAGAAACTGCCTTTATCCATCTTCCAGCCCATGGAGTCGAAGGTGTGTTTTTCCATGGCGGAGATTTCGACGAAATCCGACTGGTACCTTCTAAGCTTCATGCTCACCGTGGCGCTGTATACCGGAGTGACGTCCGTCACGTAGGGAAGTTCTTTTAATTCCTTTAAGCTTCTTCGAGTGAGAGATTTGGTGTTTCCCCCTTCCGCCTTCGGCGTCACGGTGATGTTTTTTACGTCACCGAAGTCTTCGATCATACGACGATTGCTTTCCGTCATACCGTAGCCGAAACTGAGCATGATAATGATGGAAACACAGCCGATGACCACGCCGAGAAGGGTAAGGCCCGTGCGAAGTTTTCTGGCGAGGAGATTTTTCTTCGCCATGTCAAATAGATCTCGGTAACTCATCAGACGGTCAAATCCTCGTCGTCGGTTGCGGCTTTTTTGCGTTTTTTATAGACATAGAAACCGATTCCGCCGACGGCTAAAGCGATCAGGAGAACGCCGACGGGGATAACCCATGCGGGGCGGGAATTTTGACTGTCTTCGTCTTCCTGTACAGGCATGTCCCCTTCTACACTGACGGTAAAGGGTTTGACGAGTTCTTGTTTTTTGCCCGTGGCGTCATCGTAGGTAATGACGATTTCACCTTTTTGTTCGCCCTTGGCCCGCGGGGTAATATTTACGTCATAGGTTTGCGCGCTGCCGGGCGCCACATTGCCGGCGAAGTAGGTGTTCGTATCCGCATCGAAATTGCCGCGCATTTTCACCATTACATTGGACAGAACGGATTTACCCGTATTGAAAAATTCTAAGGATAGGGGCATTTCGCCGTCCACGAAGCCAGTCTTATCCACTTTTAAATCGCCCAGCTCGATTTCCGCACTTTGGATTACAGGAATGCCGATGACTTCGGAAGAGGTGTAGGGGTTTCCGTTTGCGTCTTCGTATTCGAAATTGGCCGTAATGGTATAAGTTCTCGGTGCCGTATCCGGTGCGGTCGTTAAGGTAATCTCTTTTTCCGCGTGTTTTTTCGGCTTTATTTTTTCAACGTAAAAAGTATTACTACTGTCGATGGGAATAAAGGCGCTACCCCCGCCACCGGCTGAAGACGCGGCAGCTTGGGCGGTCGCTTGAGCGCCTTGTCCGCCTTGGGTAGGAACGTCTACGGCTTCTGCCGCATCGGCGGAGAGAGCTACGCGAATATTTTGCACGCTTTTTTTGCTGTTGGTGTTTAGAATGCGGAAGTACAGGGTGAAGGGAACCCCAGCTTTCACATTTACCGGATCGTAGGAGTAGTGATCAATGACGAGTTTCGGCGTATTGTTTCCCGAAGGCGTTTGCCCGCCGGAAGAAGGGGCGCCTTCCGATCCCGTGATCGGTAGGGGCGATCCCATGTCGCCGCCGGAAAAACCGCCGGAGGACAGGTCACTACCGGAGAAAGACGGCATATCGGATGAGTCGGAATCCGTGCCAGAACCGCCGCCGGAACGGACGGTAACCATTTGCTTGCTTTCATGGACCTCGTTCGTGTTTACGTCCACGTAAGCGACAGTCAGCTTAATCGGGTAGTTTTTCTTTTCGGCGTCGGGACTCAGTTTAAAGAGGAAGGAATAGGTTTCCTTTTGATTTGGCGCGAAGTATTTGGCATTGACCGTAGTCACCGACTTCGGCGCCAAGCCGTTTAAATCTTCGGATTCCGCTTGAATGCGTATGTTTTTAGCCGCGCCGCTGCCGTTGTTTCGTATGGAAAAGCGAATGGGGATATCCGATCCCGCGGCGTTGTCCTGCGGCCAAGTGATATCGGTAAAATCCAGAATGGAAATCGGCGCGTGGCTGGACGATTCCACTTTGGCCGGCGGAATGGAATTGGCCGTATTCGATGCCCGCACTGTAGACGGGACGACGCTTGTAAGTAATAGACAACCGGCTAAAAGCCATGCTTGTTTTTTCATCGTGACTCCTCGTTTTCATCTTGGGGGAGAAGCTCAAGCTCCCGTACTTTTTCCTTGATCTGTTGCGTTTCGTCCCGAACGATTTTACCGTCTCGAAGCTCTACGATGCGGTTGGCATAGACGGCGGTTTCTAAATCGTGGGTGACGATAATCAGGGTTTGTTTATGTTCCTTGGCGAGCTGGCACATCATCTCCATGATCTCCATGGACGTGTTCGTGTCCAAATTTCCCGTCGGCTCGTCTGCGAAAAGAATCGGCGGAGCGTCTACAAAGGCGCGTGCGATGGACACCCGTTGTTGTTGGCCGCCGCTCATTTCGCCGGGCTTATGATCCAGTCGATTTCCGAGACCTACTCGTTCCAGGATGGCACGAGCCTTTTCCTCCCGCTCTTTTTTTTTCACACCTTTAAAGATGAGACCCAAACTGACGTTTTCCGTCGCCGTTAAGGTGGGAATCAGATTGTAAGACTGAAAGACGAACCCTACGTTGAGTTGACGAAACTTTGTCAACTTTTTCTCGGAGAGTTTTTCCATATGGATGGTGTTGTTGATGACGATCTCGCCCTTGCTCGGCCGATCCAATCCGGCCATCATATTGAGCAAGGTGGACTTACCGCTACCGGAGGTTCCTAAGAGACAAAGAATTTCTTCCTTTTGTATATCTAAATTCACGCCACGAAGGGCATAGACTTTTTCTTCGCCCATATGGTAGACTCGGTATAAATTTCGTATGCGAATCAATGGCTCCAAAGCATCACATCCTCTCGGCTATTATACCATAGGCAAAAGATCGATGTAAATTTCAATGCCGTAACGTCATTCAAGAGATGTCAAAGATAAAAGGAGCAGTCTGTGAGTGTAGAGGAACAAAACATGTTTTATAATTTGGATGTAAGTCGAAAGAAGAGGCGGCTTTTCGGCGAAGTGGTCTACGGCGAGGGAAAGACGCCGGAGCACCTGAAAGCTTGCGTCGAAGGACTGTTGCGCGCGAACGACGAAGTCTTCATTACGCGTCTGTCGCCCGATGTTTACGAGGCCCTCGGGGGGATGAAAAACCGACTGGACTACGATCCTTTGTCGAAGACGGCTTTTGGAGGCGCAAAAAAAGAGCCGATCGGCTCTGTGGCGGTGGTGACGGCGGGAACGTCTGATGTGAATGTAGCCGAAGAGTGTGCGCGGAGTCTCGAATACTTCGGGGTAGGGGTGGCACGCTTTTACGACATCGGCGTCGCCGGCATTCACCGACTTTTCGATAAGATCCACTCCATACGGTCGGCCGATGCGATTGTGGTTTGTGCAGGTATGGACGGAGCCCTCCCTTCAGTGGTAGCGGGTCTGGTATCGTCTCCGGTAATTGCCGTTCCCACATCCGTAGGTTATGGCGCCTCGTTTCACGGATTGGCACCCCTATTAAGTATGCTCAATGCCTGTGCCGAGGGGATAAGTGTGGTAAACATCGACAATGGCTACGGCGCGGCCTATCTTGCGGCGGAAATTGTCTATGCCATCTACAGGAAGGACAAATAATCTGTCTCGGACAAGAAGGCGTCAAGGGGCAAATCCCATTCGTCCCGGGGAAGGGAGTCGGCAAGCTGTTCGTGAAAGCCCACGCCTAAGCGAAAGCCCTCGTGGATGGAAAAAAAGCGGTCGTAGAAGCCGCCACCATACCCCATACGATAGCCCGCGCGGTCGAAGGCGAGTCCCGGAGTGACGATTAAATCTGCAGACGTCTCTTCGCGCGCCTCGGCCAGCGCTTCGGGAAGCTCTAACAAGCCCCACCGATTTTCCACGAGCTCGTCTTTTGAAAAAAGGCGGGCCATTTTCATGTCCACAGCCCCTTTTTTCGTGGCGGGTATAAACACTTCCTTTTCGCGCAAAAGAGATTCGAGCCATTGGACGGTTTCCACTTCGCTGCCTACGGATACAAAAATAAAAATGCGCTCCGCCTTTTTGTACTCGTCTAAATTTTTTAAACGAGTGAAAATTGTCCGAGATTTTTCTTTTCTCAGGTGCGCGTCCAATCCGTCACGGATAGCGGAAAAATTATTACGAAAACATTTCTTTTTCATAGCAAATGGCCTCCCGGCTTTCATATTTTTGTAACTTATACTATAATGAGTGAGATAAATTGTGTGGAATGAGGTGTAGCGTTGATTACGTTTCAGAATGTCTATAAAGAGTACAAAAATGGCGTACAAGCTTTAATGGACATTAATTTGGAAATCCCATACGGTCAATTTGCTTTTATCGTCGGCGCGTCGGGCGCGGGCAAAAGCTCGCTCGTGAAATTGCTGATCTGCGAAGAAAAAGTTTCGCGCGGGCATATTTACGTGAATAAAAAAGACATTACGGAATTGACTCCTTGGTATATACCCAAACTGCGGCGGCAAGTGGGCGTAGTCTTTCAAGATTTTCGCTTGCTGCCCAAAAAGACGGCTTACGAAAACGTAGCCTATGCACTGGAGATCGTCGGCGAAAGTGGACGAACCATAAAAAAACGGGTGCCAGAGGTATTGGAACTCGTGGGCTTGAGCGATAAATTAAACAGCTACCCGAGGGAACTGTCCGGCGGAGAAGGGCAGCGGCTCGCAATTGCTCGGGCCATCGTCAACAAACCGCCGGTCTTAGTGTGCGACGAACCTACGGGGAACTTGGATTTCGAAACGGCGATGACCGTCATGCAAACTTTAAAGCGAATTAACGACGACGGCGCCACGGTGATTATGGCGACCCACGCTAGAAATATTGTGAACCATATGCAGCGCCGAGTCATTACCCTCGACAACGGGCGGATCATTAGCGATGTGAACGTGGGAGGTTACGATGCGCTGGATTAGACAATTCGGAAATAATATAAAGGAAGCTTTTCAAGGCATCAAGAGAAACAAGGGCATGAGCCTTTTGTCCATTGTCTCTATTATGGCGGTGTTGATTCTGTTCGGCGTGGTGGTTTTGCTGGTCTTAAATATGACCGGCCTCGTCAACGAGACGGAAAAGAAGGTGGACAAGGTAGTCGTTTATTTGAACAACGATGCCGACGAAGGGGCCATTCGAGCCATTATTTCAAAGGCCGAGGGCACGGGTTATGTAAAAGATGTGACCTTCACGTCCAAGGAACAGGCATGGCAGGATTTTGCCAAGAATATGGAGCTGTCCGACGACGCCTATTTTTTGGAAGGCATGGAAGAGAATCCCTTGCCTGCATCTTTGACCTTGCAGCTGTCCAATATTGAACAGGCAAAGACCGTGGCCAACACGTTGCAGGGAATGCCCGGCGTCTATCAAGTGGATTACTTAAATGAACTGATCGGAAAGATCGTTCAGGTGAACGATTGGGTTCGCATATTGGGCGTGGTGGTCGTAGCCATACTCCTCATCATCGCCATCGTTCTTATTCACAATACCATAAAGTCTACGATCGCCAATCGAAGTCAGGAAATTCAAATTATGAAGTATATCGGCGCAAGTAACGGCTACATAAGACGACCCTTGCTGATCGAAGGTTTGGTCTTCGGTGTCGTGGCCGGCGCCTTGGCTCTGGGACTCGTGTACGTAGGCTACAAAGGTATGTTCGGCTTATTTGATGAAAAGCTCAATATACTTATGGGCCTGAAGCTTATCCGTCCCGACGACATATTGAAAGACATGGCTATTATGTTTTTATGCATCGGTGTCGGCGTCGGCTTGATCGGAAGCTCTCTATCGCTGAAGCGATTTTTGAATGTATAAGAAAAATCACAGAAGGAGGATCACTTTGGACGCGAATCATAGAAAAAAAATTTCCGCGGCGCTTGCCGTTCTTATGTTAAGCTCCCAACCGGTTTTGGCGGCTAATTTAGAAGCCCAACGATCGGAGGCGGTACAAAAGAAAAGTACTATTCGATCCGATATGGTCGGAACGCAATCGAGAATCAGCCAAACGAAGGGCCAAGTGGCCTCGGTGGAGGCTGAAATTCGCGCGCTGGATGCGCAAATTACACAGGTCAATGTGAAGATCGACCGACTGAATGGAGAAATGCAGAAGCTGCAAGCTGAAATCGCCCAAACCAAAGCGGAATTGGAGGCGGCCAAGGCGGAGCTTTTGGCGAAAAAGGATCTCTACGCCAAGCGTCTTCGAGCTATGTACATTGCCAATGATCGAGGGTATTTGGACATTCTTTTGGATTCTGCGGACGCGGAGTCTTTAATCGGTAACGCCCGTATGGTTCGTTCCATCGCCGTCAGTGATCGAAAGCTTATTGACGAAATTACCGCCAAAGTAAAAGAAATTGAAGAGAAGCAGGCGCTCCTTGCCGAGCAGGAAAAGCAGTTAGCACAGAAACAGGAACAAGCGCGCAAGGAACGGAGCAATTTAGAGGCGGCAAACGCACAAAAAACCAGCTTTATGAACGGCCTTATGAGCAGCTTAAGTGCCTATGAAGCCCAATACGACGAGATGCTTCGTCAGTCCGACGCCATTGAATCGCAAATCGCAAACTTGGATATTTCTATTCAAAAGGCAAAGGAAGAAGAGGCGGCACGCATCGCCAAGGAAAAGGCGGCGGCTCAAGAGGCGAGACGTCAAAAGGAAGCGGCCGTTGACCGGGCAAACAAAGCGTCCAAAGCATCCGGTCGTTCTTCGGTGGAAAGCGGTACGCGAAGCGCAAGCAGCAGTTCATCCGACACGTCCCAATCTTACGATGTGGTACAATATGGCGAACAGGCGACGCCTGAGGCAAAGACGGGGGAACTGTACTGGCCTGTGCCCGGATATCACCGGATCACGTCGCCCTTTGGCTATCGGATTCACCCGATCTTAAAATACCGCAAGCTCCACACGGGAGTGGACATCG